>NZ_JBSFYW010000004.1:0-273815 GCF_053599975.1 Streptomyces sp. NPDC005141
GCGTCCCCGAGGACATCCCCGCCTGGCACGAGATCCTCAACACCGACACCCTCCGCTACGGCGGCAGCGACATCACCAACCCCGACCCCGTCAAGGCCGAGGCGATCGGCATGCACGGCAGGCCGACCAGCATCGAACTGACGCTGCCCCCGCTCGCGACCGTGTGGCTGCGGCCGGCCTGAGCCGTCCCGCAGCCACCCGGGCCACCGTCCGTCAGCGGGAGGCCGGCTTGCCCGCCGTGAAGAGCCACGTGTGGAAGAGGCCAGAGAGGTCCTTTCCGGACTCCCGCTCGGAGAGCTTGATGAACTGGGCCGTCGTGCCGTGCCCGCCACGGTGGCCGGCGGCCCAGGAGCGGAGGATGCGGAAGAACGCGGGATCGCCGACGGCCGTGCGCAGTTTGTGCAGGGTCATGGCCCCGCGGGCGTAGACCGGTGTCTCGAAGATGTGCTCGCCGCTGCCGGGATCGGCGGGCGGGAAGGCCCACAGGTCCTTGCCCGCCGGGGTGGCGTAGAGCGAGTCGAAGGTCTGCTGCGCGGTCTTGCCGCCGTGCTGCTCGTTGTAGAGCCACTCGGCGTACGTGGCGAAGCCCTCGTTGAGCCAGATGTCCTTCCACTTGGTCAGGGTGACGGAGTCACCGAACCACTGGTGGGCACTCTCGTGGACGAGGGTGTCCAGGTCCGGCGCGGAGTCGTACACGGGCCGTGTCTGGGTCTCCAGGGCGTAGCCGACCTGCGGCGCCCGGTCGACGATGGCTCCGGCCGCCCGGAACGGGTAGGGGCCGAAGAGCTTGCTCTCCCAGGCCAGGACGGACGGCAGCTTCTTCAGGACCGGAGCGGCGGCGGTCGCCTCGCGGGGGTCCACCGCGTTGTAGACCTTGAGGCCGTCGCGGGTGGTGTACTGCTCGACCTTGAACGTTCCGACGGTCGCCGTGGCGAGGTAGGCCGCCATCGGCTCGGACTGCCGCCAGCGGAAGGTGGTCCGGCCGTCGGTGGTCCGCTGTCCGAGCAGGACACCGTTCGCGACGGCGGTACGTCCCTTGGGGACGGTCAGCGTGAAGTCGTACGACGCCTTGTCCGTGGGGTGGCTGTTGGCGGGGAACCACGTCATCGCGCCCTGGGGTTCACCGGCCACGAACGCGCCGTCGTCCGTGGGGATCCACCCGTCGAGGGAACCGTCGGGGTCGGTGACCGGCTTGGGCTTGCCGGAATAGGTGACGGTGACGCGGAACTCCTTGCCCTTGCCCAGGGCCTTCCGCGGGGTGACGACGAGTTCCCGGCCGTCGCGCGCGAAGGCCGCCTTGGCGTGGTCGACGGTGATGCCGGTGACCTTCAGCCCGCTGAGGTCGAGGTCGAAGCGGGTCAGCCGCTGGGTGGCCCGGGCGGTGATGACCGCCTTGCCGTCGAGATGGCCGCTCCCCGGGTCGTATCCCAGGGTCAGGTCGTAGTGGTGGACGTCGTAGCCGCCGTTGCCCGAGAGGGGGAAGTACGGGTCTCCCGCGCCGGCGGAGCCCACGGTCCCGGCCGCCGTGGCCGGTCCTGCCGCGGTCAGCAGCGCGGCGAGGGCGACGGGGACGGCCGCGACAACGGCTTCGCGGCGAAGGACAGTTGTGCGTCGTGCGGCCTCTTGCGGGCGTGGTGTCACGTTCGCTCCTCCGGTTCGACGGTGATCACTCGCGCACAGCCTACGAGCCGCTCCGCCCGCCGACCCTCAGCATCAGGTCAAGGTTGCGCCCGTGCCGTGTCGGCGATCGCGGTGTCCCGGCGGAAGAGGGCCGACTCGGGGAGGCGCCGGGGAACTTGGGCCGCCGCGACGGCCGACCCCCTTCCGGTGCCCCGGCCGACCGCCGCTCGCCGTGCCGGGACCGGTCCGGGTCGCTGCTCACGGTCCGGTCCAGGCGCCGGCCGGCGGGGTCGGTCCGGGTTCCCGCTCACGGGCCGCTTCCGGTCGCCGCTCGCCGGGCCGGTCCGGACTGCTCGATGACCCGCCCCCGCAGTCGGACGTGTCGCGCTCAGACCCAGGGCGGCGGGCCGTCGGGGACGAGCTGGTGGACGTCGAAGAGGACGGCGGATTCGACGCCGAGCGCGGATCCGCCCATGCCGGCCGCCCAGGTGAGGAACGGCCGCGCTTCGAAGGCGCCCGCTCCCAGGCCCTTGGTGTACTCGGCGTGAGCCTCCAGCGAGGCGATGCCGCGTTCGAGGGGTTCGCCGGTGACGTCGACGCCGTGGGTGGGCTGTTCCGCTCCGGCGAAGCACACCATCCGGATACCGTTCCAGGGCTCCAGCCCCTCGTCGGCGAGTTCGGGGAAGATCCAGCGGTTCCCCGCGTCGCGGGCCGCGTCGAGGGCGGCCAGGCCCACCGCCCGGTGGTCCGCCTGGTTGGTGATGCCGCCGATCATCCGCACGGTGAACGCGCCGGACACGACGATCTCGGGCCGGTGGCGGCGAAGAGCGCGCACGATCTCCCGGCGGAGCCCGAGCCCGTACTCGACGACGCCGTCGTGGTGATCGAGGAACTCGACGGTCTCGACACCGACCTGCAGGGCACCGGCCCGCTCCTCGGCCTCGCGCAGCGGTGCGGCCCGGTCCGGGTGGAGGCCATCGATGCCGGCCTCCCCCCGGGTCGCCAGCAGATAGCTCACCTGCTTGCCCTGCGCCGTCCACCGCGCGACGGCGCACGCGGTGCCGTACTCGATGTCGTCCGGGTGCGCGGCCACGGCGAGACATCGCTGCCAGTCCTCCGGCAGCGCGGGCAGGCCCGAACCGCCCGCGAAGCCTGTTTTGTCCTGTGTGGGATCCATGCCCCGCATGATGGCGCGTGGCCTGTCGCGAGGGACAGAGGCGCGCTCTCCCCCGTTCGCACGCCGGGTTCCCGCGCCCCTGTGAGCCCGGCGGGCCGGGAGGCACGCCCGCGAGGTCCGCCCTCCTGGTCGAACACGGCGCCGGCGTGGTGAAGTCTGTCCACACGTCCGATGATCCGACGCCGGGCCGCCGCCGCCTGCCTCGTCGGCGGCGCCCCCGGTCGACGGTGCGTCAGGCCCCGCACACCGCAGAGGAGATGCCCGTGACCACAACCTCGCCCGCCTGGACTCACGCACCCGTGAGGGTGGGGCTCGTCGGCGCGGGGCCCTGGGCGCGGGCCGTGCACGCACGGGTGCTCGCCGCCGGACCCGAGACCCGGCTGACGTCGGTGTGGGCACGCCGGCCGGAGGCCGCCCGTGAGACGGCGGCTCCGCACGGCGCCGCCGTCGCCGCGACGTTCGAGGAACTGCTCGACGACTGCGAGGCGGTCGCCTTCTCGGTTCCGCCCTCGGTACAGGCCGAACTCGCCCTGCGCGCGGCCGAGGCGGGCAAGGCCCTGCTCCTGGAGAAGCCGCTCGCGCTCGATCTGCCCTCGGCGCGGCGGCTCGTGGACGCCATCGACGCCTCGGGCGTCGTCTCCCAGCTCGTGCTGACGAACCGCTATCACCCGGCCACCCGGAAGTTCCTCGCCGAGGCGCGGGCAGCGGACGTCTCGGGCGCGCGGTCCTGCTGTCTCAGCGGCGCCTTCCTGGGCGGCGACTTCGCGACCCCCTGGCGTCTTGAGCACGGGGCGCTGCTGGACCTCGGACCCCACGTTCTCGATCTGCTGGACGCGGCACTGGGGCCGATCGTCCGGCTGCGCGGAGCCGGCGACCCGCGGCGCTGGGTCGAACTCACCTGCGAGCACGACAACGGCGCCGTGAGCCAGGCCTCCCTGTCCGGATCGGTCGACGTCGAGCGCGGCATCACCCGCGTCGAGCTGTTCGGCCGACACCCCGAACTGGTCTTCGACGGCGGAGCGCTCGACCACGAGGAGTCCTGGCCCGTACTGCGCCGCGAGTTCGCCACGGCCGTTCGGTCGGGGCGTTCCGGCGAGCTCGACGCCCACCGCGGACTGCGCCTTCAGACCCTGATCGCCCAGGCGCTGGAGGGCTGGGGCGACGCCCCCTGAACCCGGGAGGAGCCGTCCCGCGCGGCCGATCAGGCGAAACGGGCGGCGGCGAAGCGTGGGTGATCGGCGGTGTGTCGACAGAACAGCTGTGGACCTGCCGCTGATCGCCCCGATGCTCGCGACCCCCGGAACCCTGCCACCCGCCGGGCAGGACATGCGATGGGCGTACGAGACGAAGCAGGACGGCCAGCGTGCCGTGGTCTATCTGCCCGGGGACGGCAGCGTGCTGCTGCGGGCCCGTTCCGGGGAGGACATCACCGCCGCCTATCCGGAACTCCGCGCCCTGGGCGGCGTTCTCGGCACGACCGCGGCGGTCCTGGACGGCGAGGTGCTGGTCCTGGACGACCAGGGCCGGGGCGATTTCCAGCTGTTGCAGTCCCGGATGGGACTCGCCCGGTCGCCGGGCAAGGCCGCGCGGCGCGCGGATCAGGCGCCCGCTCATCTCGTCCTGTTCGACGTGATGCGTCTGCGCGACGACCTCACGGGCCGGCGGTACGCGCGACGGCGCCAGGTGCTGGAGAGTCTCTCCCTCGACGGCCCGTTCTGGTCGACGCCCGCGGCCCTCGTGGGGCACGGCGAGCAGGCCCTGCGGGCGACACGGGAGAGCGGCCTGGAAGGGCTGGTCTGCAAGCGGCTGGACTCGGTCTACGAGCCCGGCGTGCGCTCACGGTCCTGGGTGAAGATCCGCAACATGCGGACCGCGGACGTCCTCGTCGGCGGCTGGGTCCCCGGGAAGGGGCGCCTGTCGGGACTGCCCGGCGCCGTGCTCGTGGGTCAGCGCGACGCGGGGGAGCTGCGTTATGTGGGGAGCGTGGGCACCGGCTGGAGCGAGGCCGAGCGCGTCGAACTGGCCCGGCTCCTGCGGGCCGCCGAGACCGGTCGCTGCCCCTTCGACAGCCTCCCGCGAGCGGCCGAGGCGCGCTGGGTGCTGCCCCGGCTGGTGGGCGAGGTCCGCTACAGCACCCGTACCCGGGCCGGGCTGTTGCGCCAGCCGTCATGGCTGCGGCTGCGTCCCGACCTCGCGCCCGAGGACTCGGCGGCCGATCTCCCGTGATCCGTGGGACGGATGAGGGGTCCGATCTCCGGAGGACGTACGAAGGTTCGGCCTGTCCGCCGCACGCGCCGTCCGGCTGCGCGGTCGCGACGCGAAGGAGCCGGCCGCGCGCGAGCGGCCGGCTCCTTCGCGTCCCGGTCAGGTCCTGCCCGGTCCGCCGCTGCCGAAGGACCCGCTCGATCCCGGTTGCCAGCGCTTGCGATGCTGGTCATCGGCGTGTTTGGTACCCGCGGAGTGCATGTTGTACGGCATCAGCCGCTCGCTCTCGTTCGCGGCGTGCGGGACCTCGTCGGGTTCCCGCATCTCCCGTTCCTCGTGCACCGCCCCGCCGTCGGGCAGGCTGGGCTGCTCTTCGGGAGTGGGTGGCGGCGATTCCAGGCGCCGCACCCTGATACCCATCCGGACGGCCCAGACGAGCGCACCTGCGATGACGAGGCCGCCGATGAAGGCGGCGCCCGCGTTCAACGTAGAACTTGCTGCGATGAGGTCGTAGCTCGCGGTGTTCATGGTGTTCGCGTACCCCCAATACCAGGGGAAATTTGCGTACTAGCCCGTCAGCGACGGCCATTCCATTGTATTCCGGATCATTCCGGACGGTGTGCCACGGCCCCGAACATGGTCACGGACATGTGCAGGCCGCCCTGCCGCGCCGCCTCCGTGAGCTCCTCGTACAGCCGGTCGCGCTGGGCCTCGACGATGAGTCCACGCTTCAGCGCCGAATCACCCAGCATGCGGATGAGCGGCCAGGCGACCGAGGTGTGCTCCTGGAGCAGGGCCTGCGATCCACGGTCGTCGATGACCAGTCCGGCGGCCGTGAGCCGCCCCACCAGCTTGCGTCCGGAGTACGGGTCGGCGGCCGCGGACAGCGCGCCGGAGGTGAGCGCGGCGACCGTCTCGGGGTCGCCGGGGTGCAGGATCGTGGTCGCCCAGTCGGTGTCCAGCAGGGCGACCCGCCCGCCGGGGCGCAGCACGCGCGCTATCTCGAAGACGGCCTTCTCCGGCTCGACCAGGTGCTGGAGCACGCGTTCGCACCACACCACGTCGACCGTCGCGTCGGGCAGCGGCAACGCGAGGGCGTCGCCGTCCGCGAAGCGGGCCGCGCTGCGCTCCTCGATCGCGCGCTGCTCGGCCACCGTCCGCAGGCCGGGGTTCGGTTCGATGCCGAGCACCCTGCCCCGGGGACCCACGGCGGCCGCGAGGCGCCGGGTCTGCGAGCCGGTGCCCGCGCCGATGTCGAGCGACCGCTCTCCGGGCCGCACACCCAGGGCGGCGTGCGCCCAGGAACGCAGCCGCTGTACGCCGTCGTTGACGTCCTGCGCATCCAGGGCGCCCACGAGCCGGGCCGTACTGTCCGCGCTGATGTTCTGCGCGTGGAATTCCGAGGTAGGTCGCGTGTCCCCCATGGCGGTCACTCTAGAACCACCATGGTCGTTTCGGTATTCAGATTGTGTAACGCCTCAGGGCCGGTGTGCCCAGGGCGAGACCCAGCACCGCCACGATCACCAGCAGGCCGCCGCCGGCCACCGCGGCGGGTGCGCCGAACGCCGATCCGGCCGTGCCGTGCAGGACGTCGGCGACGCGCGGGCCGCCCACGACGACCACCGTGAACACGCCCTGGAGACGCCCGCGCATCTCGTCGGTGGCGGCGGACAGCAGGATGGCGCCGCGGAAGACCATGGAGACCATGTCGGCGACTCCGGCCAGGGCCAGGAAGGCCACGGCGACCCACAGGCTGCTGCTGAGTCCGAAGCCGGTGATGGCCGCGCCCCAGGCCGCGACCGCGACGATGACCATCAGACCGTGCCGGCGGACACGGGAGAACGTACCGGACATGAGTCCGCCGACGACCGCGCCGACGGGGATCGCCGCGAACAGCAGCCCGAGCGCCACCCCCTCGCGGTACGGGGCGTACGTCTCGGCCGCGAGCTGCGGGAACAGGGCGCGCGGCATGCCGAACACCATGGCGATGATGTCGGCGAGGAAGGACAGCAACAGCACCTTGTGCAGGGCGATGTAGCGGAAGCCGGCCACCACTTCGCGCAGGCCCGCCCGCCGGGAGGCCGATCCCTTGAGGGGTGGCAGCGCGGGGAGCCGCAGAACAGCCCACACGGTGACGGTCAGCGCGAGGGCGTCGATCAGATACAGATCGGGCAGCCCGATGAGGGGAATGAGCGCTCCGGCGAGCATCGGCCCGGCTACGGAGCCGGTCTGCATGACGGTGGCGCCGAGCGCGTTGGCGGCGGGCAGTTCGTCCGCCGGGACGAGCCGGGCGATGGACGCGCTGCGGGCCGGGGAGTTGAGGCCGAAGAACGCCTGCTGCAGGGCGAGCAGGACCATCAGGACGGGCACCGACTCCATTTCGGTGACGGCCTGGACCCAGAAGAGCAGCGAGGTGACGGCTATGCCGATATTGGTGACGAGCAGCAGTTTGCGGCGGTCCACGCTGTCGGCGATGGCGCCGCCCCACAGGGCGAAGACCACCAGGGGCAGCAGTCCGGCGAGGCTCGCGTAGCCGACCCAGGCGGAGGAGCCGGTGATGTCGTAGATCTGCTTGGGCACGGCGACCGCGGTGAGCTGGCTGCCCACTGCCGTGACGGCGGTGGAGGACCACAGCCGGCGGTAGGCGGGGCGGCGCAGCGGCCGGGTGTCCATGGCCCAGCGACGCCATCCGGAGCGGTCGGCCCGCTCGGGTTCGGCGCTCGCGTCCTGCTCCGCGGCGCCGCTGTCCGTACTGCTCTCGCTCGTGTCCACGCTCGTCCTGGTTGCTCGATACATCTTTCGATTCCGGGATCACTATGGCCGAGCGTGAGCGGGGTGTGTCCCCCGGGGACCGGATTGGTGCCCGTGCATCGTGCGGCACGTGCTCGCAGGGCGGGCGGCCCGTGCTCGCGGATCAGGGGTACGACGGCGTACGACAGCTCACCCGCCCGCGATCAGCGCGGCGCCCATCGCGATCATCGTCGTCGCGACCAGGCCGTCCAGCACGCGCCAGGACGCGGGCCGGGCCAGGAAGCGGCCGAGCAGCCGGGCACCGAACCCGAGGGCCGCGAACCAGCACAGGCTGGCGAGCGCCGCGCCCAGCCCGAACGTCCAGCGCAGCGATCCGCGGTCGGCCGCGAGCGAGCCGAGCAGGAACACGGTGTCCAGGTAGACATGCGGGTTGAGCCACGTCAGGGCGAGGCAGGTGAGGACGGCACGGCGCCAGGAGCCCGTGGACACGGTCGCCGCCGTCAGGGCCGAGGGCTTCAGCACCCGCCGGGCGGCGAGGACCCCGTAGCCGACGAGGAAGCAGCCGCCGATCAGCCCGACCACCGTGAGCGCGGCGGGCCAGGCCACCACCACCGCACCGACCCCGCCGACCCCGAGCGCGATGAGGGCCGCGTCGGACAGGGCGCAGATGCCCACCACGGCGAGGACCGCGTCCCTGCGGATGCCCTGGCGCAGGACGAAGGCGTTCTGGGCGCCGATGGCGACGATGAGGGAGAGGCCGGAGCCGAATCCGGCGACCGCGGTGGTGAGGGCGTCTGTCATGTCTTCGACGCTAGAAAGCGGATCGTCGGGAGTACAGCTAAAGATTCTTACGTAACATTAGCGATCGTGATGACGGAACTCCCCCTCGACCAGGTGCGCACCCTGCTCGCCGTGGTCGACGAGGGCACCTTCGACGCGGCGGCCGCGGCGCTCCATGTGACGCCGTCGGCGGTGAGCCAGCGGGTGAAGTCACTCGAACAGCGCGCCGGCCGGGTTCTGCTGATGCGGACGAAACCGGTGCGGCCGACCGAGTCCGGCGAGATCGTGGTGCGTTTCGCGCGCCGGCTCGCCCGGCTGGAGCGCGACGCGCATGCCGAGCTCGGCATGTCCGGATCCGGGGAGCCCACGAGGCTGTCGATCGCGGTGAACGCCGACTCGCTGGCGACCTGGTTCCTGCCCGCGCTCACCCGCGTGCCCAAGGAGCTCCGGCTCTGCTTCGAACTGCGCCGCGAGGACGAGGACCACACGGCCGCCCTGTTGCGCGAGGGAGCGGTGATGGCGGCGGTGACGTCGTCGCCCGACCCCGTGGCCGGCTGTTCCGTCCGCGCCCTCGGGCGGATGCGCTACCTGCCGGTCGCGAGCCCCGGCTGCGCCGGACAGTGGCTCGGCACCACGACCGGCACACCCCTGCGCGACACGATCGGTTCCGCCCCGGTGGTGGCCTTCGACCGGAACGACGACTTCCAGGACGATTTCGTCCGCGCCCTCGCCGGCGGTCCCGGAGCGAGCGCGCTGCGCCACTTCGTCCCCACGTCCGAGGGGTTCGTCGACGCCGTCGTGGCCGGAATGGGCTGGGGCATGATGCCCGAGGCCCAGGCCGAACCGCTGCTGCGCGCGGGGAGGTTGGTCCATCTCCTGCCCGGCCGGGGCGTCGACGTTCCGCTCTTCTGGCAGCAGTGGAAGCTCGACTTCCCCGCGCTCGGCGCGATGGCCGAAGCCGTGGCGGCCGTCGCCGCGGAGACGCTCGTACGCGGACCGGCTTCTTGAATCACTCGCTCACGGACAGCTCCTGAACCTCCCCGACCCGGTATGTTCGCGCTGGGCACATCCGGGCGCGGCCGGGAAGAATGGCCTCACGTCCTGGTGCCGCGGAGGACGTCGAGGTGCGGTCAGGGACCTGAGAGGCGCATTCTTGCTGTGTTACCCCCCTGGCGGCGGGCGGACGAGGGCAGATCGATGACAGGGAGCGCCGAGCGTGAGGACCAGGCGCTGGACAGCCTGGCAGCCCTGCTCAGTGACGCGGTGACGGACGCGATCCGGGCGGCCCGCGGCTTCGCGGGAGGCGTCTACCTGCGCTCCACCACGCCCGGCCTGCTGCGTCTCGCCGTGCTCGCCGGACTGCCGGGCCCCCTCTTCCGCCCCTGGTGGCGTATGCACATGGACCGGCCGTTTCCGGTCGCGGACGCCCATCGGCTCGGTGTGGAGGTACTCCTCGCCGATCCGGCGGACACGATGCGCCGCTATCCGCAGCTCGCGGCGGGGCTGCCGTTCCAGTTCGGTTCGCTCTACGTGCCGGTCGTGGGCGACTCGACCCCGTACGGCGTCCTCACCGTGCTGCGACCGCCGGCCTCGGACGCCACCGCGGTCCTGCCGGACCGCGACCGGATGACAGCGGTGGCGGCGGAGCTCGGAGCGGGCCTGGCGGTGCTGAACAAGCACGGGTCCCCGGTCCTGTGGGACGCGGAACCGCTGGGGACACGGCCGCCGGCCGAAGGCCCGTCCACCCGGTGCGTCGGCGGCTTCACCTGGGATCCGGCAGACAACACCATGATCGCGGACGACGCTCTGTGGGCCCTGCTCGGGATCCCCCGGGACGACTTCGCGGGAACGCCCGAGGCCCTCGCCGACGCCGTCGCCCACGACGAACCCCGGCTGCTGCTGGCCGCACTGCGCGAGACGTCCGCCGGCCGGCCGCCGCCCCATCCGCTGCCGGTACGCACGGGCAGCGGGGGACTGCGGCTCCTCGAGCTGTGGACCTCAGGGGGAGCGGGCGTCCCGCCTTACCGGGTCAGCGGCGCGCTCGTCGACCCGGGACCCGGGCCCGCGGCGGACGGGGCGGCCGACCAGCTCCCGGAAGGCGTCTTCGCCCTCGACCGGCTCGGGCTGATCACCTACGCCAACCCACGCGCCGCCGAACTGCTCGGCCGCCCGCGCGCCGAACTCATGGGGCGGCTGCTCTGGGACGTGGTGCCGTGGATGGACGGCCCCGCGTACGAGGATCATCTGCGGGGTGCGCTGCTCTCGCCGGACCCGGTGCACTTCCGCGCCCGGAGCCCGCTGGGCAACGGCACCGAGACGGTTCCGGGACGCCCGGCGGGCACCTGGCTGAGCTTCTCCGTCTATCCCGGCCCCGGCGGTGTGACCTGCAAAATCATGCCGCTGGGGCGGGCCACGGAAGCCGCCGGGAACACGCCCTTCGAGGCGGAGGCGGCGCAGGCTCTCGGGGCCGACCTCGACGAGCCCGACACCGGTGTCCCGACCACGGCGCCGCTGTACCGGCCCATCGTCCTCGCGATCGCGCTGACCGAGGCCGTCACCGCACGGCAGGTGTCCGAGGTGGTGATGCGCGAACTGCTGCCCGCGTTCGGCAGCCGCCGCCTCGCCATCTATCTGCTCCAGGACCGCCGGCTGTACCTGGCCTGGGAGACCGGCTTCCCCCAGGGATTCCTCGCCCCCTTCGACGGCGTGGGCCTGGACGCCAAACTGCCCGGGGTCGAGGCGCTCACCAGCGGCCGCCCGCTCTTCTTCGAGTCGATGCAACAGCTGGCCGCCGCCTATCCGGGCATCGCCCTGGACGCCACGGTCGGGGCCCGGGCCTTCCTGCCGCTGATCGCCTCCGGGCGCCCGGTCGGCTCCTGCATCCTCGGCTTCGACCGGCCCCGCAGCTTCAGCACCGAGGAGCGCACGGTCCTCACCGCGCTCGCCGGCCTGATCGCCCAGTCCCTGGAGCGGGCACGGCGCTACGACAACGAGGCGGCCCTCGCCCGCGGGCTCCAGGAGGCTCTGCTGCCGCACCGTCTGTCGGCGCATCCCCTGGTGCAGACCGCCGGCCGGTATCTGCCCGGCACCGTCGGCATGGACGTGGGCGGCGACTGGTACGACGTCGTCGAGGCCGGCGACGGACTGGCCCTCGTCATCGGCGACGTACAGGGGCACGGTGTCCAGGCCGCGGCCACCATGGGTCAACTGCGCAGCGCTGTGCGGGCGTTCGCGCTCGGGGACCACTCTCCGGACGAGGTGATGAGCGGCACCAACCGGCTGCTCATCGACCTCGACCCGGGCCAGTTCGCGAGTTGCTGCTATGTCCGGGTCAACCCGCTCACCGGTGTCGCCCGGGCCGCGCGGGCCGGGCATCCGCAGCCCCTGCTGCGCCATCCCGACGGCCGCACCGAGGTCCTGGACCTGCCCGGCGGCGTGGTGCTCGGCGTGGATCCGCACGCCGACTACCCCGTGACGGATCTGATGCTGGAGCCCGACGCCGTGCTGGCCCTCTACACGGACGGTCTGGTCGAGCGCCCCGGCACGGACATCGACGAGGGTGTCGAAGCACTCCGCGCGACCCTGGCCCGGGCGGGCCCCCCGCAGCGCCTCGGACCGGGCGGCCCCTCCTTGTCCCGCGCCGCCGATCTGCTCACCGCGGAGGCCAGGCGGGCCAACGAGCGCCCCGACGACATCGCCCTGCTGCTCACCACCCGCTGGACGCCCATCGACGGCGAGAGCCACTAGGCGGTGCTGTTCGGCTCGTAGGCGGTGCCGTTCGGCTCGCTCTCGGCGGCCCGTCCCGGCTCGAAGGGTGTCAGTGGGCCGCGTCCAGGCGGGCCCGCTGGTCCGGGGTGAGTTCCAGGTCCACCGCGGCCAGGTTCTCCTCCAACTGGGCCACCGAGGACGCACCCGCCAGCGGGATCACCGGCAGTTCGCCGCCGATCTGCCAGGCCAGCACGACCTGGTTCATGGTCGCCCCCGTCTCCTTCGCCACCTCCTGGAGCACGGCGAGCCGGACGGCGTTCCCCGGGTGGTCGTAGTCGGACGGCAGCGGCTTGTCCGGCCGTCCGTACCCGCCACCCAGCAGCGGCGAGTAGGCGACCAGCGTCAGGCCGGGCTCGGCCCCCAGATAGCTGACGAGTTCCCCGGTCGCCGCTCCGAGACCGCCCTCGGGGAAGAGTCCGCTCGGTATGTCGGAGCGGGGGCGCAGAAGACTGTGGTGGTACTGGAGGACCTCGTAGCCGGGCAGACCGGCCGCGGCGGCGAGGGCGCGGGCCCGCTCCACGCGCCAGACGGCGTGGTTGCTCACACCGAGCAGTCCGACGTTTCCTTCCTCGACGAGTTCGGCGAACGCCCCGACGGTCTCGCCCGGCGCGACGGTGCGGTCCTCGATGTGCGCGTACAGGAGATCGATCTTCTCCACTCCGAGGCGTTCCCGGCTCCGCTCGGCCGCCTCGCGGATCGCCTCGGCGGACAGGCCTTCGGGGTTGTCCTCGTAGCTGGTCCCCGGGGCCAGCGGTCGTGCTCCGAGCTTGGTCGCGAGGACGATCTCGTCGCCGATGCCCCGGCTGCGCCGCCAGCGTCCGAGCAGTTCCTCGCTCTGGCCGCCCTGGCCGCCGTCGATCCAGAAGGCGTAGTTGTCCGACGTGTCGACGAAGGTGCCTCCGGCCTCGACGTAGCGGTCGAGGATGGCGAAGGAGGTCTCCTCGTCGGTCAGTGAGCCGAACAGCATCGCGCCGAGCGCGAGCACGCTCACCTCGCGACGGGTCCTCGGGTCCGTGCCGATCGTGCGGTACCGCATGGTGTTCCCTCCCGTTCGGGCCCGAAGTCCCCGGGCCTGAACGGGAGTCTGGAAGATGGAGTGCTCTTCAAGTCAAGCCTTCTTGAAGGGGCCCTCCAAGGCGGCCCACTGCAACAGCATGATGGTCTTGGCGTCGGCGATGTCCCCGGTGCGGACCATCGCCAGGGCGTCACGGAAGGGCAGTTCGACGATCTCGATGTCCTCGCCCTCCTCGTCCAGTCCGCCTCCCTCGTGGGTGCGGGTCGACGGGCCGTAGGAGGCGGCGTAGAAGCTCACCCGCTCGGTGACCGAGCCCGGACTCATATAGACGTCGAAGACGTGCTCGACCGCGCCGACGGTGTGCCCGGTCTCCTCGATGACCTCCCGTCGCACGGCGACCTCGGGGTGCTCGTCCGCCTCGTCGAGGAGGCCGCCCGGTGTCTCGGTCAGCATGCCGTCCGGGTGCCCGTTGACATACGCGGGATAGCGGAACTGCCTGGTCAGCAGCACGGTTTCGCGGTCGGCGTCGTACAGCAGGAGGGTCGCTCCGTTGCCGCGGTCGTGGGTCTCGCGCTCCTGGGTGCTCCAGGTTCCGTCGGCGAGCTGGAGGTCGAAGGTCGTGGTGCGCTCCACGTACCAGTGGCACGAGAGGAGTTGTACGTCGCGGATCTTGACCCGGGGGTTGCCGGTCAGGTCACGGCCCACCCGGTCGAGTCCCGTGCGGCCCCGGCGGTCGGGGGTGTCGATGCCTGCGGTCATCGCGCGCCGGCCTGGCGGGAGCGGGAGATGTCGTTCATGGGCCCTGTCTACCATCCCGAGACCAAGATCCCGGTCACAGCGGGCCTTCGCCCGTTTAGGCTCACAGCATGGAACAGACGGAGATCATCCTGCGCGCCATCGGCGTGCTCACCGAGACCAACGCGATGGTGCGCAGGATCGCCCAGGACGAGGAGGACGGGGTCGAGTCGGCCGAGAACAATCTGGGCGCACTCGTCACCGAGGTGTTCCCGAGCGTCGAGGTGCCCGGCGACGCCGGCCCGGCGGAGGCCGGGCAGGCGGTCGCGGACGCCTATCTGCCCGCCGCGATCTCGCTGGTGGGCGCCTTCGCGTTCCTCTTCTCCGAACTCGCCGATCTCCACGACTCAGGTCGCAGCGACGTCAAGACGGCCGATCTTCTCCAGGATCTCGCCCTGCGGATGTCCCGGGCCGGCAACACCTAGGATCGCGCCCGGCCCGGGGCCGCCTCACCTCTTCCGCTCGACGCGCACCCAGTCGATCTCGGCCTGGACTCCCCCGGCCGCCACCCGGTCGACGCTCGGCTGGGGCAGCCCCCAGCAGGGCGAGTGCCAGGAGACCGAGGGATCGTCGATGTTGCTCCGTCCCGAGGTGAAGTCGTAGGTGCCGCCGCCCGGACGGGTGCGACCCTCGCGCCCGTGAAGTCGTCGAAGAACGCGGTTCTGGCAGGTCCCCGTCTGTTCCCGGGGCAGTGCGGGATACGCGGCGGCGACGCTGCCTCCCGTGCCCCAGACCTGGAACTCGTACAGGGAGCAGCCGAATTGGGCCATCACCGGCGCCGGGTCGTCAAGATTGCTCCGGACCGGCCTCGCCACCCGGCATGACTTCGGGACTTGGACGCGGCCGGTGCCACACGGCCGCGTCCCGACGGGACCTCAGGAGTGCGGAACCACCGCCACCGGGCAGGGCGCGTGGTGGATCACCGCGTGGGCCACCGAGCCGATCCGCACACCGACCGCGGAGCGCTCGGCCCGGCGCCCGACGATCATCAGCTGCGCCTGGCCGGAGAGCGACAGCAGCACCTGCCCCGCGCTGCCCATCTCGACGTGCTCGACGACGGGCACCCCGGGAAAGCGCTCCCGCCACGGCTGGAGCGCCTCCGCCAGCGCCTTCTTCTCGTACGGCTCCAGGCCGCCGGCCTCGTCCAGCAGCTTCAGCGAGGCGGGGCTGTAGGCGAACACCGGCGGCAGACTCCAGGCCCGTACGGCCCGCACCGTCGCGCCACGTGCCGCCGCGGTCTCGAACGCGAACCGCAGACCGGCCGCACCGTCCTCCGGACCGCCCTGCTGGCCCACGACGATCTCCCGGCCTCCCGCCTCCGCCTCGGGCCGGTCCTCCGCACGCACCAGCACGACCGGGCAGGGCGCCTCGGAGATCACCCGCTGTCCGACGGAGCCGAGCAGGAAGCCGACGAACGCGCCGTATCCGCGCGATCCGAGGACCAGGGTCCCGGTCTCGGCCGCGACGGCCAGCAGGGCCTCCACCGCGTCGCCGTCGAGCACGTCGGCCGTCACCCGCAGATCGCCGTGCCGGTCGCCGACCGAGCGGGCCGCGTCCTCGGCCATGTCGCGTGCCCAGAGTGCCTGCTCCTCGCGGTCGCCACCGCCGACCATGTCATGCGGGGGCCAGTGCCAGGCGTACACCACCCGCAGGGCGACACCCCGGCGGACGGCCTCCCGGCCCGCCCAGGCCAACGCCGCCCTGCTCTCGGGTGATCCGTCCACGCCCACGGTGATCGGGTGGGTCATGCGTCTGCCTTCCGTCGCCGGCCCGCCTGCCCGGCCGTGGCTCGTCCATCCTGACCGGTCCAGTGTCCGTCACCGGCGCCGGAGAACTCGCAGGCCTGGCGGCTCCGCCCCTACGCCGACGCGCGGACCACGAGTTCCGGATCGAAGATCAGCGACGTGGGTTCGCTGCGCACGCCCCGGATGTGCTCGTCGAGAAGACCGGCCATGGCCGCGGCCATCTCCTCGACCGGCTGCCGCACGGTGGTGAGCGGAGGCCGGCACGTCACGGCCACGCTGGAGTCGTCGAAGCCGACGACCGCCACGTCGTCCGGCACGCTTCTGCCCCGCTCCCGCAGCACCTGGCACACGCCCTGGGCCATCAGGTCGTTGGCGGCGAACACCCCGTCGATGTCGGGGTGTTCGGACAGCAGCCCGGACATCGCGGCCATGCCGCTGTCCAGCGTGAAGCCGCCCTCGGCGACCGGTACGTACGGATGTCCCCTGCGGGCCATCGTGTCGCGGAACCCGGCGAGCCGGTCCTGGCTCGCGGCCACGCGGAGCGGCCCGGTGACGGTGACGATCTTCCGGCAGCCCCGGTTCAGCAGGTGCTCGGCCGCCAGTCGCGCCCCGTCACGATGGGCGAGATCGACATAGCTGAGCGGCACGGGTCGGGAGGGCCGGGCGAAGAGGACGGCGGGCAGACCGGCGTCGGCGAGCAGCGCGGGCAGCGGGTCGTCGGCGTGGGTGGAGACGACGAGCGCGCCGTCCGCGCTGCCCTGCCGGAGGTCGGCCAGGACCTGACTCCTGGTCTCCGCGGATTCGGCGAACATCAGGAGCGGATGCATCGCTCGGGGGCGCAGGTACCCCACCACACCGCTGACGACCCGTCCGAAGAACGGGTCCGCGAACACGCGTGCGGCGAAGGCGTTCTGGTCCTCACCCGGGGTGTCGCCCGCGCCGGAGACGATCAGCGCCACCGTCTGACTGCGGCGGGTCACCAGCGATCTGGCGGCCCGGTTGGGCGCGTATCCGGTCCGCTCGATGGCCTGGCGCACCACTTCCTGAATCCCGGGGTCGACGTTGCGGACGCCGTTGATGACCCGGGACACGGTCGCGCGGGAGACTCCCGCCTCCCGCGCGACATCCTCCAGCCTGGGAGCCTGTCTGCTCATTGCCGCACCCTAACCGCACGGCACCGCCTCGGGATAGAGCGCTCTCCCCACCACCCGACGCTCAGTCAGGCACCCGGACCAGCGCGGTGGCCGTCAGGGGAAGAACGCCCGCGGAACGGCCCGCGAGCACTCGGTACGGGCCGGGCTGTGTGCGCCACGCGTGCTCGTCCTGAGCCCAGTGGCGCAGCGCGCGGGCCGGTATCCGCACCACCGCCGTGGTCCGCTCGCCCGCTTCGGCGCGCACCGCCGTGTAGCCGGCGAGCCATCGTTCCGGTCGCTCCAGCGAACCGGGGGGCCCTGCCAGATAGACCTGGACGACCTCGCGTCCACGGCGCGGGCCCGTGTTGCGCACCTCGACCCGCACGGTGAACGGATCCCCGGCCACGATTTCCTCGGGGACGCTCAGCCCCTCGTACGCCCATGTCGTGTAGCCGAGTCCGTGGCCGAACCAGTAGGCCGGTTCGCGGTGGTGGCGCGCCCAGGCGCGGTAGCCGATGTGCAGGCCCTCGCCGTAGTCGAGGCGTCCGTCCGTGGGGCCGGTGCGGGTGACCGGGGCGTCGGCGAGGGCCGCCGCCCAGGTCGTGGGCAGCCGGCCGCCGGGTTCGGCGCGGCCGAACAGTACGTCGGCCAGGCCCGCGCCGCCCTCCTGTCCGGGGAACCAGGTCAGCAGTACGGCACCGGCCCGCGTGCGCCAGGGCAGTTCCACCGGTCCGCCGCTGTTGACGACGACGACCGTGCGCGGGTTGGCGTCGGTCACCGCCCGGACCAGGGCGTCCTGGTGGCCGCCGAGTCCGAGATCCGTGCGGTCGTAGCCTTCCGACTCGCCGTGCTCCGTGGTGCCGACGACCACGATCGCCGCGTCGGCCTCGCGGGCCGCCCGTGTCGCGTGGGCGAGGGCCTCCGCGGTGTCGTGGCGCGGCGGCGCCGCGGCCACCACGGTGGCCCGGCCTGTCCCCGGGGCGAGTTCACGGCGCGCAACGACACGCACCGCGCGTCCGGCCGTGAGAGACACCGGCACACACTGGGCGGGCGGGTTCACATGAACGACCGCGGGATCGTCGGTCTCCTTGCCGAACTCCCCCGCCATGACGATGTGTTCGTCGACCGCGATGCTCATGCGGCCGAACCCGCCGATTCCGAGGGTCCACGGGCCGGAGACTCCCGGAAGCAGGAGGGCGCCGATCTCGACGGTGTGCGCGCCGGGTACGAGTGGAGGCTCCAACTGACGCCCGCCGCTGCGGTGTTCGGAATACAGCTCGTGTCCGGTCGCGTCCAGCAGACGCAGCCGGACGCCGGGGTCACCCGTCACCGGATCGGTGCACAGGTCCGGGGTCAGTGGCGGCGGAGGTGCGTCGGTCGAGGGGCCGGGTGCGTGCACGACGCGCACACCGTCGCCGAGCGCGGCCCTGATGCCGTCCAGCGGTGTGATCACCCGCCGGGGGAAGACCCCCGCGCTGCCGCCGCCCTGGGTGCGCGGCAGAGCCGCGTGCGCGCCGATCACGGCGAGGGTGCGCAGCCGGTCGGGATCGAGTGGGAGGACGCCGCGGTTGTGCAGCAGGACCGCGCTCGCCGCGACGGCGGTGCGCAGCAGGGCGAGCGCGCCGGGCGGGCCGGTGGCGGACGCGGCGGCCTGCGGCGACTCCGGCACGAAGGGCGATTCCGGCTCGGACGCCGGCTCCAGCCCGGACGGCAGCTCCGGCTCATGCGACGCGAGAGTCCTGGGCACGAACCCGGGAACGGGCTTGCCTGGCGACCACGACTCCGGCGCGGACGCCGACTCAGGCTCAGGCTCAGGCTCAGGCTCAGGCTCAGGCGACGACAACCTCCAGGACGCCGGGCCCGGCTCACACGGCGACGACGGCCCCAGGGCGGGCGCCAACTCGAACTCCGGCGACGCCCCGGACACCCGGCCCGTCTCGCATGGCGACGGCGTCTCCGGCGCGGACGGTAGCTCCCGCTCGGGCGGCGACGGCCTCGGCGGCCCGGACGGTGGCTCTCCGAGGGCGCCGCACGCGTCCGCGAGCGCGAGCAGCCGCCGCACCTTGTCGTCGACGGCCGACAGCGGAACACGTCCCGTCTCCACGGCCCGCACCAGCGCCCGCGACCAAGCGCTCTCCGGGCCCGGCATCGCGAGGTCGAGGCCGGCGCGGGCGGCCGGGTCGCCGGCGCGCACCGCGCCCCAGTCGGAGACCACCACTCCGTCGAAGCCCCACTCCCGTTTGAGCGGATCGGTGAGCAGCGGACTGGCGGTCATCGTGGTGCCGTTGACGCCGTTGTATCCGGCCATGACGACCCGGACGCCGGCCAGGACGGCCGCCTCGAACGGTGCCAGGTACACCTCCCGCAGCACCCGTTCGGACACGCGCACGTCGACGGTCAGCCGGTCCGTCTCGGAGTCGTTGGCCACATAGTGCTTGGCGGTGGCGGCCACACCGTGCGCCTGGATGCCGCGGACGAGCGCGGCGCCGGTGCGGCCGGTCAGCTCGGGATCCTCGGAGAAGCACTCGAAGTGCCGCCCTCCCAGCGGCGTGCGGTGGAGATTGAGGGTGGGCGCGAGGACCACGTCGACGCCCTTGCGGCGCGCCTCGGCGGCGAGCAGCCCGCCGAGGCGCTCCACCAGTTCCTCGTCCCACAGGGCGCCGAGCGCGGACGCCGAGGGCAGCAGCAGGGAGGGCTCCCGCTCGTCCCAGGACTGCCCGCGCACTCCGGCGGGACCGTCCGACAAGACCATCTCCCGCAGTCCCAGGGCAGGTTCGGCCCTGGTGCGCCAGGTGGTCGCACCGGTCAGCAGCCGGACCTTCTCGGGGAGGGTCAGCTTGCCGAGGAGCCGTTCGCGCTCCGCCTCGTCGTCCGTCGTCTCCGTCAAGTACGGCCTCCTTTCCGGGAGAGCGCTCTCCGCCTCGGTGTTCGACTCAGTTGTAGACGCCGAACTCGTAGAGCGAGTAACCCCATCCGGTTCCTCGCGCGGTGCCGTTCACCCGTACGTAGCGGCCGGCCCCGGTGACGTCGAGGTCGTCGACGCCGCCGTTGCCGTCGGCGACCGTTCGGAGGGTGGTCCAGTTCTGCCCGTCGTCCGAGGTCTGCACGGTGTAGGCCTTGGCGTACGAGGTCTCCCAGACCAGTTGCACATGCCGGAACGCGGTGCGGGTGCCGAGGTCGACCCGCAGCCACTGCGGGTCGCTCCAGTCGCCGGCCCAGCGGGTGGCGAGGTTGCCGTCGACGGCGCCCGCCGCGGTGCAGGGACAGTCACCGCCGCCGGTCTGGTACGAGGAGGCGGTGGCCGGCTGGCCGAGGGCGACGTTCGTGCCGGCCGGCGTCGGCGGCACCACCCGCACGGAGCGGGTCTCGACACCGACGTTGCCCTTGCCGTCCTTGGCCTTGACGTAGATCTTCCAGACACCCGGCCTGTCCGGTGCGGTCACCTTCAGCCGGCCGCCGCCGAGGTCGGTGAGGGGCAGCGGGTTCAGCTGCTTGCCCTGGTCGATGTACATGCTGTTGTCCAGCACCTCGTACGTGATCGGATCGCCGTTCGGGTCCGTGGCCTTGACGGAGAGCGTGAGGTCGCGTCCCGCGGGCACCTTGCCCGCGTCTCCCTCGACGGTCAGGCCGGAGATGACCGGCGGGGTGTTGTCACGCGAGGTGTCCGTGCCGTACGCCTTCTTCACGGCGTAGTACGAGAGCCGCTTCTCGCCCGCGGGCAGCAGGTTGAACCAGATACCGCCGAAGTCGTACTCGGTCCCGTAGTGGAACATCGTGGCGCCGAGCGCCACACCCTTGTGCCCGGTGACACAGTTCCACGCCCGGGTGTAACCATCGGCCTTCGCGCGGTCGGTGGGTTCGGCGGGGACGCCGTTGGCGTCGTCCGGAACCTCCCACTCGCCCGCCGGTCCGGTCTCGGTGACGATGTAGGGCTTGGTGTAGCCGCCCTGCTCCCAGGCCGACTTCACGTCACAGACGGCGTTGTAGGCGTTCACGGCGTACAGGTCCAGGTCGGGCGCATTCTTCTTGTAGTAGGGCCAGGCACCGGTCCACGCGTCGGTGGAGGTGACGGGGTGGTTGGGGTCGACGGCGTGGATCTTCCTGGTGATGTCGTTGACGAGGGTGGTGTAGGCGCCGCGCTGGCGCTCCAACTCGGCGCCGTTGTAGCAGTTCTGGAGACCGAGCACGGATTCGTTGCCGACGTTCCACATGAGGACACCGGGGTTGTCCTTGTAGGTGTCGGCCCACTTGGGGAACTCGGCGAGCACCTGGTTCCTGTAGGCGGTGTCCGTCAGGTAGTTCACGCAGCTGCCGCTGCCGGGACCGCCGCCGGGCTGCAGCCAGAAGCCGGCGATCACCTTGATGCCCTGGGCCGCCGCCGCGTCGAAGAGAGGCTTGCTGGAGGCGTCGGTGCCCCAGGTGCGGATGGTGTTGACGCCCATCGACTTCAGGTCGGGCAGGTAACGTCCGGCGTCGGCGACGGCCGGGCCCCAGGTGAGGCCTTTGATCTGGTACGGGCTTCCGTCGACGGTCAGTTGCCAGTTGCCCTGCGAGCCGGTGACCTTGACGACGCCGCCGACCGCCTGTGCCGGCTGGTTCGGCAGGACGAGTACCCCCGCGGCGAGCAGGCCCGCGGTGACGGGTGCCGCGATAGGGCGCCGGGTGGTGCGGAATCCGATCATGAGTGTCCGTCCGGTGTGCGGGTGAGGGGGAGGGATGGGTCCAGGCGGTGTGCGGGTGACGGGCCGGCCGGTCCCGCCGGTCCGGCGAGGCCCCGGACCGGCGGGACGCTCCCGTGTCAGGGAAGCCGGTAGTTCTCGTCGAGTGCCGCGCCGGCTTCGGGGTGCGTCTGGTCGTAGCCGCGGGCGTCGCACTGGAGCCCGCCCACGACGCAGTGGTCGACGAGCGCCTTCTGCGTCCGCGTGTCCCACGCGTTGAAGAAGTCGTAGTGGAAGGAGTGGCCCGTGCCGCTCGCGAGCCTCACCTGCGACATGTCACCGTTGACCGGGAAGGCCATCTTGAACTCGATCATCGGCAGCGCGACCGGGTGGTCGTCCGGGCAGATGTTGTTGTTGGTGCCGGGGTTGACCACCGGATACGCCATGTGACGCTGATGGTCAGGGGTGTCCAGGTACTTCCCGTCCCAGCAACTGGGCGCCTGGAAGCGGATGTTGAGCTGGACGTCCGCGGTGTTCGGGCACTGCTGCGGGAAGTCCACGTTGAAGTAGCTGTTGCCGCACTCCCATCCCTCGACGAACCCCCGGTGCTTGCGGAAGTCGGCCGCGGACTGCAGGGGACTGCCGACGACGAACCGCAGCCCCTTCGGGAAGGGCCGCACGCTGGTGTAGTCGGTGACTCCGGCCTTGTAGTAGATGACCTGCGGACCCACCGGCAGTACGGGCGTGTTCCCCTTGAACAGGGTCGGCATCCAGTACGCCGACTTGTCGCCGGGAGCCTTGCAGCTGGTCGAACCGGCCTCCAGCGAGGCGGTGGTGCTGGCCGCGTCGGTGGTGGTGTTGCCCATGAAGGTGTGGTCGTGGGACTTGCCCGGCTGGCCGGGGTAGACGATCGGGTCGTCGGGCCTGGTGCGGGTCACCGAGCAGTTCGCCTGGAACTCGTGGAAGTAGCGGGGCGCTGGCTCCGCCTTGGACGGGACGACCCCGGTCACCTGCGGATTCACCGGGATGTAGCCGTCGCCGTCCGGGTCCTCGGGCGAGGCGAGCGTCGAGGCGGCCATCGCATGACCCGCGTGGACGGCCGTCGCCCCGGCCACGGACGGTGCCGCGCCGGCCGCGGGGCCGGCGCTCATCGCCACTCCGGCCAGGCCGAGCGAGGTCAGCAGCAGCGCGCTGGACATCAGGATTCCTGAGACGGTCTTCGATCTCCGTGCCATGGAGACCTCCTGCCACGTCGATGGGGACGGTGGGGGTCGGGCGGCCGTGGGCGGCGTCGGGAACGAAGCCACCGGGCAACCCGCGTGACGGTCCATCACATGTGCCGAGGAAACTGGGAGAGCGCTCTCCCGTCGAGGAGTGTTGTGGCGGTCGCGCAGGAGTGTCAAGGGAGTTGACGGAGAATCACTTGCCTGCGATATGCGCACCTCTTGAACACGGCATCGGGACCCGCACCCATCGCCATACGGGTGGACACCGTCATGAACTACCGTCATTTGAAAGCGAGTTGCCCGTTCACTGCGCAACAACATTCCGGACTCCGGTCACAACTCTTGACGCGTCGTTCACCTGGATGAAGCATGAATCGGCAAGAGAGCGCTCCCCCATACCTCCCATCGTTCACTTCCTGAACCAGGAGAGTCGCCCCTCATGCCTGCAACCCCCCACAGACGCCCCGGACTCCGGCCGTTCCCCCGTCGCACGGCGCACCGTCCTCGGAGCGATGGCGGCCGGCGCGACCGCGCCCGGACTGCTCGCGCTGTCCGCACCGGCCTCCGCCTCGCCCGCCGTACCCGCCCAGCAGCCGTCGGCCCTCCCCGGCGGCGGCGACCTGGGCCCGAACGTGATCGTCTTCGACCCCTCGACGCCGGGCATCCAGGCCAGACTGGACCAGATCTTCCGGCAGCAGGAGTCGGCTCAGTTCGGCACGGGCCGCTACGCGCTGCTGTTCAAGCCGGGCACGTACAACGGGCTCAACGCCCAGCTCGGCTTCTACACCTCGATCGCGGGCCTCGGCCTGTCACCGGACGACACGACGATCAACGGTGACGTGACCGTCGACGCCGGCTGGTTCAACGGCAACGCCACCCAGAACTTCTGGCGTTCGGCGGAGAACCTCGCCCTCAGTCCGGTCAGCGGCACCAACCGGTGGGCGGTCGCCCAGGCCGCACCGTTCCGTCGTATGCACATCAAGGGCGGCCTCAACCTCGCCCCCGACGGCTACGGCTGGGCCTCCGGCGGCTACATCGCCGACAGCCGGATCGACGGGTCGGTCGGACCTTACTCGCAGCAGCAGTGGTACACCCGGGACAGTTCGGTGGGCGGTTGGGTCAACGCCGTCTGGAACATGGTGTTCTCGGGCGTCCAGGGCGCACCCGCGCAGTCCTTCCCCAACCCGCCGTACACCACGCTCGCCACCACGCCGGTGTCCCGCGAGAAGCCGTTCCTGTATCTCAACGGCGGCGAGTACCGGGTGTTCCTGCCGGAGAAGCGCACGAACGCGCGCGGCACCAGCTGGGGCAGCGGAACCCCGCGCGGCTCGTCGCTGCCGCTCAGCCAGTTCTACGTGGCCAAGCCCGGTGTCACCGCCGCCACCCTGAACGCCGCGCTCGGCCAGGGGCTCCACCTGCTGCTGACACCGGGGATCTACCACCTCGACCAGCCGATCCAGGTGAACCGCGCGGGCACCGTGGTCCTCGGGCTCGGCTACGCCACACTGATCCCGGACAACGGCGTCACCGTGCTCAGGACGGCCGATGTCGACGGAGTCCGGCTCGCCGGCTTCCTGATCGACGCCGGGCCGGTCAACTCCACCACCCTCCTGGAGGTCGGCCCGACCGGGGCCTCCGCGGACCACTCGGCCAACCCGACCACCGTGCAGGACGTGTTCGTCCGCATCGGCGGAGCCGGCGCCGGCAAGGCGACGACCAGCATGGTCATCAACAGCCGGCACACGATCGTCGACCACACCTGGGTCTGGCGGGCCGACCACGGCGCCGGCGTCGGCTGGGAGACCAACCGGGCGGACTACGGCATCCGCGTCAACGGCGACGACGTCCTGGCCACCGGGCTCTTCGTCGAGCACTTCAACAAGTACGACGTGCAGTGGTACGGCCAGCGGGGCCGCACCATCTTCTTCCAGAACGAGAAGGCGTACGACGCGCCGAACCAGGCCGCCATCCAGAACGGGAGCATCAAGGGGTACGCGGCCTACAAGGTCGCCGACTCCGTGACCACCCACGAGGGTTGGGGGCTGGGCAGCTACTGCTACTACAACGTCGCCCCGTCGATCGTCCAGCACCACGGCTTCGCGGCTCCGAACAGGGCCGGCGTGAAGTTCCACGGCCTGCTGGTCGTCTCGCTGGGCGGCAACGGGCAGTACGAGCGCGTCATCAACGACACGGGCGCCCCCACCTCGGGCACCTCCACCGTGCCGTCCACGGTGGTCTCGTATCCCTGACCTACCCCTGACCGTTCCCGCCCGCGCGGCTTCCACCGACGCGGCCCGGGAAGCCCGTCCCCGACAGGAGGACGGGCTTCCCGGGGCGAGGGCGCCGCCGACGCCCGTGTTCGTCCGCGTCAGTAGCGCTGGGCCTTCACCAGCACGGCGGTGAGCTGCGGCTCCGCGGGCTGCCTGCTGATGACGACCGGCTGCGCCTTCTTCCCCGGCTCCAGGTTCTCCTTGCCGACGAACTTCGTCTCCACGACCTTGCCGTCGGGGTTCTTGAAGTCGACCTGCACGGCGTACGAGGCGGTCTTGTCGGTCGTGTTGGTGATGGTGACCAGTACGGCCCGCAGCCCGCCGGTCTCCGCCGTGGGCAGGCCCTTCATGCTGACGTCGGACGTCGCGTTGCCGCTGCCCTTGACGTCCTTCAGCTCCTTCTCGGCGGTGGCCGCGGCGCGCGCGGTGTCGGCGGAGACCGAGGCCGCGAACTCCGAGGCCCTGGCCTCCACGGAGGCGGCCGCCGACGACGCCCGCTCGCTGGCCGACGCGATGATCGAGGAGGCCGCCGAGGCGATGGCGGAGGGCGCCGACCCCGTGAAGTCGGACTTGTTCGGCGGGGTGATGGAGGCCGTACTGCTGCCACCGCCGTCGTCCGAGCTGCACGAGACGAGAACGGAGCAGCACGCGATCGCGGACAAGAGGGCAGCGACACGGCGTGATCCGCTCCGGCCGTGGGGAACGCGTCTGCTCATGGGGGCTCGTCCTCTTCCTGCCGCACGGGGCACGGGGGCTCGTCCTCTTGTTGCCGTACGGACTCCCTCATGCTCCGTGCCACGCCCGGCGAGGGCGAACCGCGGGGGCCCATTGGGGTGGTGCGCGACGGCTCAGCACCCGTGCCGTGCTCCGTCGAGCCACGCCTCCGAGATCGCCAGGGCCGCCGCCATGATGCTCAGCTGCGGGTTGACCTCCGGGCAGCTCGGCAGGACGGACCCGTCCGCCACGAGGACTCCGTGGACACCGCGGAGCCTGCCCTCGGGATCGGCGGGCGCCCGCTGCGGATCGGCGCCCGCGGCCACCGTGCCGGTCGGGTGGAAGGCCGACAGGTGCAGATCGCGGGCGCGGACCGAGGTGAGCAGTTCGTCGAGCGCGTCGGGCGAGCCGGCGCGGGGCGCGCCCGGGACTCCGGTGAGGACCTCCTCGGCCCCGGCGGCGAAGAGCAGGCGGCCCATGGCCCGTACGGCGGTCATCAGGCGGTCGCCGTCGCGGGGGTCGAGGTCGTAGCGGACCAGCGTCCGGTCCCGGCCCCGGACCTGCCCGGAGGGGCGGTCGGCGATCATGGCGCCGAGGGTCGCCAGGTGGTCCGCGTCCTCCAGTTCGCGCCGCAGCTCCCGGCCGAGGCCTGGCAGGACGAAGGTGCCCATGCCGGGCGGGCTCGCGGTCGCCTCGACGAGGACCCCGCGCGCGTGCAGTTCCTCGACCCCGACGCTCTGCAGCACGCCGCGCCAGGCCGTCACCGGCTCGGCGAAGCGGCCGGCCACGCTGGTCGCCGGGTGCACGCTGAGGTTTCGGCCCAGGCGGGGATGTCCGCCGAGGCCCGAGCGGCGCAGCAGGGGCGGGGTCTGGAGGGTCCCGGCCGCCGTCACGACGAGGGGGCTGAGGATCTCCAGTTCGCTGCCGTCGGGGCGGCGGGCCAGGACCCCGGCGGCGCGGGGCGGGCCCGGCGGGTCCCGGTCCAGAAGGATGCGGCGGACCCGGGCGCCGGTGACGATCCGGGCGCCCGCGGCACAGGCGTCGGGCAGGACGGACAGCTGCACGCTCTGTTTGGCACCGGTGGGGCAGCCCACCACGCACTGGCACGAGCCCTTGCAGCCGGGGGCGTTGCGGCGCAGCGGGGCGGCCCGCCAGCCGAGCCGTTCGGCGCCGGCGAGAGTGAGCAGCCCGTTGTTGCCGAGGACGTCGAGGGGCTGGGTCGCCACCCGGAGGGTCCGCTCGACCTCGTCGAGCAGGGGCCCGAGCCCTTCGGCGAGCCCGAACCCGAACTCGTTGCTCCAGCGCCGCCGGACATGGTCCGGAGTCCGGTAGCAGGTACCGGAGTTGACCACGGTGGTGCCACCGACGGCACGGCCGACCGGCAGCAGGATCGGTGGATTGCCGACGGCCACCGTGGCACCGCCGTCACGGTACAGCTCGGCGAACCGGTCGAGGGGCGCCCGGCGCCCGAAGGACGCCGTCGAGTGGTGCCGGCCCTCCTCCAGGACGACCACGCTCAGTCCGGCCAGCGCGAAGGTCCGTGCTGCCATCGCGCCGCCCGCTCCCGATCCGACGACGACCACGTCGGCGGTGCTGCGGGCGGGCCACTCCTCGGCCGGAGTGCAGTCGAGGGGTGGATCCACCGGCGCCGTCGCGGGAGCGCGCGGGGCCGGCATGCGTTCGGTGCCCGCGGCCAGGAGCACGGGAACCTTGAGGAGGTCCAGCAGCGGGGCGAGCCGGGGTCGTGCGGCCAGGGAGCCGAGCACGTCCTCGCGTTCATCGGGGCCGAGGGCCGCCAGGCTTCTGCCGGTACGCACGGCGGTGTACGTCTCCAGGACCGCGACGGCCGTGCGCACTCCGGCACGGGCGGCCCGGGGCAGTGCGGCGAGCACCGAGTCGAGGCGGTGCGGTACACGGGCGGGCCATGCGGCGTCGCCCTGGTCGGCGAGCAGCGCGGCGACGAGTCCTTCGGCGGTCATCGTTCGCCCGCCTCGGCGTGGGCGGTGCCGTCCAGCACCCAGGTGGCCTCCGGGCGCCAGTGTCCCCACCAGCGTTCGAGGACGACACGGGCGTCGGCGGACTCGCTGTTGCGGCACACCGCGCGGGCGCCGTCCGGGTCGCGGTACTCGAGTGTGAGGGTCCGCTCCGCGGGCTGGTTCACCTCGACGCGGATACGGCGCAGCGCCGTGCGGCCGGTGACCGTCCACATGGGCAGGCCGATGGCGGCCCGGAAGCGTCCGAGTCCCAGCCGGCCGATCGCGGAGCGCTCCGGCCGCCGCGGCCACGTGCGGCCACGCCGGCGCAGACGCAGGAAGACGAGCGGGGGCAGCCGCCGCAGGACCGGCCGGGTGGACACGGCCGCGACGATCTCCAGGACGTCGCCGTCACCGAGGTCCGCGTGCAGCCAGGTCCACCGGTGCGCGTTGCCGTGCCCGTAGATCCGGGCGGAGGCGCCGGGTGCGCCGCGAAGGTTCAA
Organism: Streptomyces sp. NPDC005141; assembly: GCF_053599975.1. Taxonomy (NCBI): domain Bacteria; kingdom Bacillati; phylum Actinomycetota; class Actinomycetes; order Kitasatosporales; family Streptomycetaceae; genus Streptomyces; species Streptomyces sp. NPDC005141. The sequence goes on from NZ_JBSFYW010000004.1 coordinate 28,334, forward strand.
GGTCTTCTCCCCGTACGAGAATTCGCCGTCGTACGTGGCTCGGGCGGCCGGGAGCATCTGGGTGGCGGGCAGCAGGGGGCGGCGCCATGACCAGCGAGGGAAGGTGAACAGCGGTGCACCCTGGGGGCGTTCGGCGAGCTTCCATCGGAAGTCCTCTGCGCTGCCCGTCAATTGTCCGGCGGTACACGTCACGTCCTCGGTGGCGAAGCCGTCGGACGGCCGGGTCCAGGGGACGGGTCCGAAGCGGGCGTGGCGTACCTCGCCCTGGCGGGGGAACACCGCGGCCCAGCCATGGGCGAACGGCTCGGATCCGTCGGCGGGTGCGACGAGTTCGTGGTGCAGCCAGACTCCGGTGCCGCTCTCCGGGTCGGTGAGGGTGGTGTACCAGACCTCGGTGCGGCCCGGGGCGCCGGTCCATCGCGGGGCCATGTGTTCCGCGGGGTCCTCGCGGCGCGGGAAGCGGAAGCCGAGCAGGAAGGGTGCGAGGCCGGTGGCCACCGGGAAGCGCAGGACACCCTCGCCGACCCGTGCGTCGCCCTCGTACAGGGTGAACGGCAGCACCGTCATCGACGCGACCGGACGGCGAGGGGTCACCGACTTCCAGCCGTCCAGGGTGAGGCGGCGCCCGTCGGCGGTGAACGTGAGACGGTAGCGGATGCGCCGCCGTGCGATCGGCGACACCTCCAACTCGCCCTCGGCGCGGGGGTCGTCGGCACGTCCGGCGATCCGCGCCCGGCCGGTGAGACGGGCCTGTGTCGTCCGATGCGGGAGCAGTACCCGGTCGGCGGCGGCGCGCAGGTCGAGCCTGATGCGCCGCTCCCCCGGCTCGTCGTCGAGGCGGACCGTGCCGAGCATCGTCTCCGTGAACACCGTGCCCCTCATGCGAGGCCCTCCAGCATGATGGCCTCGGTGATCCGCAGATAGGTGTCGGCCGCCGCGTGCGCCTGTCGCGCGTCCCCGGCGGTCACCGCGTCGATCACGGGCAGGAGGCGCTCGTAGGCCGCCTCCGGGTCGGTGAAGGGTCCCTTCAGCAGGGAGCGGACCGGCAGGTAGGCGTTGAAGAGCGTGTTCGTCAGCAGGACGTAGACGCGGTTGCCGGTGGCCCGGGCCAGCGCGCGGTGCACCTCCACGTCGGCCAGCTGCACCGCGTCGGCGCCCTCGGCCCGCCGTACGGCCGCGAGCAGTGCGCTCAACTCGGCCCGCTGTGCGCGGGTGCCGCGGGCGGCGGCCCGTTCGGCGATCAACGCGCCCACTCCGCGCCGCACTTCGAAGACCTCGTGCACCCAGGTGGCGTCGTGCCGTACGAGCATGGGCAGGAGGTCCGCCCCGCCGAGCCGGGCGTAGTCCCGCACGCGGGTTCCGACTCCGTGCCGGGTCTCCAGCAGTCCCGCCTGGACAAGCCGCCCGAAGGCGTGCTTGAGCGTGGTGCGGGTGACGCCGTACCCGTCGGCGAGCCGCCGCTCCGGGGGAAGGTAACTTCCCGCCGGATGGCGGCCGTCGAGTATGTCCGTCCGCAGCCTGTCCTCCAGGACGTCCACGATGGTCTCGCGGGGCAGTGCCTCCACGTTTCCCCCTCCGGGCAAGTGGCTGAGTGGATGAGCCACTGAACCAGTGAGGACCTTCCCCGGTCAACCCCCGGTACGGAAAAGGCCCGTTGGCGACGCACACCCAAGGCCCCTTACACGCGGCGCATCCGAACCCGCCTTCGCCGCAGGCAAATTGGACCGGACCAACTTTGTGTGAATCGTTGACATGTACGTAACCTGGCGCAATTCTGAGAGCGCTCTCAAAGGAAAGCGGACGAGCCGCGTCCGCCGGAATCCACCTCGCTGAACCCCCACATCAAGGAGGCAGAGAGAGTGCGCGTAAAAACCAGATGGCCGGCTTGGGCGCTGGCCTCGGCCACACTCACGGCCGCATTGCTCACCTTCGGCGCGCCCTCCCGCGCCGAGGCAGCGGTACCGGCGACCATTCCCCTCACGTTCACCAACAACTCAGGCCGCAGTGAGCCTGTATACATCTACGACCTCGGCACACAGCTCTCGACGGGACAGCAGGGCTGGGCCGACGCGAACGGCACCTTCCACGCGTGGCCCGCGGGCGGCAATCCGCCGACTCCCGCGCCCGACGCGTCGATCGCGGGACCGGCCAACGGCCAGTCGAAGACGATCCGGCTCCCCAAGTTCTCCGGACGGATCTACTTCTCGTTCGGGCAGAAGCTCGACTTCCGTCTGACGACCGGCGGTCTCGTGCAGCCGGCGGTGCAGAATCCGAGCGACCCGAACCGCAACATCCTCTTCAACTGGTCCGAGTACACGCTCAACGACTCCGGTCTGTGGATCAACAGCACCCAGGTCGACATGTTCTCGGCCCCGTACGCCGTCGGAGTCAAGCTCCCCGACGGGACCACGAAGAACACCGGCCACCTCAAGCCGGGTGGATACAACGGCTTCTTCAACGCGCTGCGGGGTCAGCCGGGCGGCTGGGCCAACCTGATCCAGACCCGGTCCGACGGTACCGTTCTGCGGGCTCTCGCTCCTGGGCACGGCATCGAGGCGGGCGCGCTGCCGGCCACCGTCATGGACGACTACATCAACCGCGTCTGGCAGAAGTACAGTTCGTCGACGCTGACGGTGACACCCTTCGGCGACCAGCCGAACACCAAGTACTTCGGCCGGGTCTCCGGCAACGTCATGAACTTCACCAACAGCTCCGGAGCGGCCGTCACCAGCTTCCAGAAGCCCGACTCGGACAGCATCTTCGGCTGCTACAAGCGGCTCGACGCGCCCAACGACCTGGTGCGCGGCCCGATTTCACGCACCCTGTGCGCGGGCTTCAACCGCTCGACGCTTCTGACCAACCCCAACCAGCCGGACACCAGCTCCGCGAACTTCTACGTGGACACGGTGACCAACCAGTACGCCCGCAAGATCCACGCGCAGATGGCCGACGGCAAGGCCTACGCGTTCGCGTTCGACGATGTCGGCAACTACGAGTCCCTCGTCCACGACGGCAATCCGCAGGGGGCGTTCGTCACGCTGGATCCGTTCAGCTGACGGAAGTTCCGTGGGGACGGGAGCGGGGCGCGGTGTCCCGGACAGGAACCGCCACCCCGTTCCCGTCACGACGCAGGTCTTCGTGGGCGTCATGGGCGGCCGTCGGCGTCGACACCGTCGTCGGGATCCAGGCACAGCACGGGGACCCGCTGCACGAGGTTGTTCACGAAGCCGCCCCGGTTCCACGGCTGTTCGAGGGGCTGCGTGTGCCCCTTGGCGTCGGTGGCGCGCGCGCTGAGCACATGGTGACCGGGGGTCGCCGTCCAGCTGAAGCGCCAGGGAAGCCAGGCCCAGCGATGGCCGCCGTCGCGGTCCAGTTCGGCCGGGGACCAGGAGCGCCCGTCGTCCGTACTGACCTCGACCCCGGTCACCGGCGCGCGACCGGACCAGGCCCGCCCCTCCAGGGTGACGGCGCCCGGCCGGACCGCCCGCGAGCGCGACATGAAGTCGGGGAAGCCCGGCGGGACCAGCAGGGCGCGCGGGGCGATCCGGGTGACCGGTTCGCCCTCGTCCCCCGCGTCCTGCCGGAGCCGGTACGCCACAGCCTGCTGGAATCCCCGGAACGGCGTCTCGGTCACCGTGATCTCGCGCAGCCACTTCACGTGCGCCATGCCGTACCAGCCGGGCACCACGAGCCGCAGCGGATGCCCGTGCTGGGGCGGCAGCGGAGCACCGTTCATCGCGTACGCCACCAGGACCTCGGGCTCCTCGCCCCGCGCCACCTCCAGCGGCAGGGCTCGCTGGTAGTCCTGCTCGATCCCGCGCTCGACCCCGTGATCCGCGCCGGTGAACACCACGTCCACCGCGTCCTGTTCGGCCTCGGCCTCGGCGAGCAGCACCCGCAGCGGCACGCCCGTCCACTCGGCCGTCCCGACCGCCTCCACCAGCCACGGCTGACTGACCGGCCGGGGTGTCAGGAGGGCGCGCCCGTTGCCCGCGCACTCCATGGTCACCCGCTGTCTGACCGCGGGATACGCCTTCACCTCGTCGATCCCGAGCAGCAGCGGGCGACGCACCCGCCCGCCGAGAACGAGCCGCCAGGAAGCCTCTTCCGCGTACGGGATGTCGTAGTGCGTGAGCACATAGTGCAGCCCCGGTGGTGTGACCTCGTAGCGCAGGGCCTCCAGCGGCAGTCCGTGGTTCCGGGCGGCGAGAGCCAGCTCCTGGGCACTGATGCCCTCGTCCGGTCCGGCCAGCCGAGCGGGTGCGCTCATGTCCTCGAGACGATGCCCCATGGCCGCATTGTCCGCCCGCCCGGGGAGGCGGCGCTAGGCGAAGCGCGGGCCGACGCTCCGGTCGACCAGATCGCGCCAGCCGGACTCCAGGCGCTCCAGCGGCATGCCGCGCTGGCGGGTCAGGTGACCGATCAGGGCGGGTTCCAGGTATCCCATCAGGGTCTGGGCGACGAGCTCGATGTCCGTGGCCGTGCCCGAGCCCGTCTGACGCAGCAGCATGCACACGTGCATGAAGCGGACGCGGTACGGGGCGGAGGTGAAGCGGCGGGTGGCCTCGGGCTCGGCGGCGAGATAGAGGTCGAGCTGTTCGGAGGTCTGACGCAGGGCGTGGCATCCGAAGGCGTGCAGTCGCTCCGCCGGTGAGGCGCCGGGGCCCAGCGGGGCCGGACCGCCGATGAAGGCGGTCTGGAAGAGCTGCTCGGTGTGGTCGAGCAGGGCCATCAGCAGCCCCGTACGGTCGCCGAAGCGCCGGAAGACGGTCCCCTTGCCCACCGCCGCGGCGGTGGCGACGCCCTCCATCGTGAGCTTGGCCACTCCCTGCTCCTCGACCAGCCGGGCGGCGGCCTCCAGCAGGCGCGCCCGGTTGCGGGCGGCGTCGGCGCGCAGCGGAGCGTCATCACGGCCGGTGAGCTCCATGAGGACGGGCTCGTCGGACGATTCCTGTCGCTTCGGAAACGGCGGGAGTGGGGTGGACATGAAGCCAGCGTAACGGCAACCGGGGACAACTGGACTGCGGTCCGCTTCGGTGGTACACCTTTAAGCGGACCTTGGTCCGTTTTGTTGCGGCAGTGTTTCAGCGTTTCCAGTTTCGGGAGATATCCATGTCCGTACGCATCCTCGCGCTCGTCGGCAGCCTGCGCGCCGGTTCCCACAACCGCCAGCTCGCCGAGGCGGCCGTCAAGCTCGCCCCGGAGGGTGCCGAGGTCGAGCTCTTCGAGGGCCTGGCCGAGATCCCCTTCTACAACGAGGACATCGACGTCGAGGGCAGCGTGCCCGCCGCCGCTGCCAAGCTGCGCGCGGCGGCCAACGCGTCCGACGCCTTCCTGCTCTTCTCGCCGGAGTACAACGGCACCATCCCGGCCGTCCTCAAGAACGCCATCGACTGGCTGTCCCGTCCGTACGGCGCCGGCTCCTTCACCGGCAAGCCGGTCGTCGTGGCCGGTACCGCGTACGGCCAGTTCGGCGGTGTCTGGGCGCAGGACGAGGCCCGCAAGGCCGTGGGCATCGCCGGCGGCACCGTCCTGGAGGACGTCAAGCTCTCCGTCCCCGGCTCCGTGGTCCGCTTCGCCGAGACGCACCCCGTCGACGACGCCGAGGTCGCGGCCCAGCTCTCCGAGGTCGTGAGCCGTCTGCACAGTCACGTCGGCGCCCCCGCCGCCTGACAACTCAGCTGTGGGCCGGTCCGGTTGACCCGGGCCGGCCTTCGCCATGTCGCAGCTCCGTCACCACGTGTCCCAAGATCGCCACGCCTCTGGCGGAGCCCCGTCCTCCGCGACACGATGCCCGCATGAAGAGTGATCTCTTTTCCAGTGACCACATGGTGCAGCCCGCGGTCGCGCCGGGCATGACCGTCCAGAACGCCAAGTCCATCAAGTACGCCGTCCAGGGCGAGATGTTCGCGCGCCAGGGCGCGATGGTGGCCTACCGGGGCAATCTCCAGTTCGAGCGCAAGGGCCAGGGCGTGGGCGGCATGCTCAAGCGGGCGGTCACCGGCGAGGGACTTCCGCTGATGACCGTCCGCGGGCAGGGTGAGGCCTGGTTCGCGCACGAGGCACAGAACTGCTTCATCGTGGGCATCGAGCCCGGCGACGTGTTCACGGTCAACGGCCGCAACATCCTGTGCTTCGACGCCACGTTGTCGTACGAGATAAAGACCGTGAAGGGCGCGGGCATCAGCGGCGGCGGCCTGTTCAACAGCGTCTTCACCGGTCACGGCAGCCTGGGCCTGATGTGCGAGGGCAACCCGCTGGTCATTCCCGTCTCCCAGCAGCAGCCGGTGTTCGTCGACACGGACGCGGTCGTCGGCTGGACGGCACACCTGCACACCTCGCTGCACCGCTCGCAGTCGTTCGGCTCGATGATCCGCGGGGGCTCCGGCGAAGCCGTACAGCTGAAGCTGGAGGGCGAGGGCCACGTCGTCGTACGTCCCAGTGAGGCGACGCCGCAGAAGCCGCAGCAGCACTGATCCGGGAAACGCCAAAGGGTGCCCCGCCGTCCGGCGGGGCACCCTTGTGTCGTCCGTCAGTGCCCCGCGGCGGGGGTGTTGGCGGCGGTGACGTTGACGGCGGCCCAGGCCTTGCCCACCGCCTTGTACTCGGCGCTGCTCGCTCCGTACATGTCGGCGGCGGCCTTGAGCGTGGCCTTGCGCGCGTCATGGAAGTCGGTCGTGGAGACCATGTAACGGGTGAGCGCCCGGTAGAAGATGGCGGTGGCCTTGGTCCGGCCGATGCCGGCCACCCGCGAACCGTCGTACGTCGGCGAGTCGTACGTCACACTGCCGATCGTCTTGCGGCCGCTGCCCTCGGCGAGCAGGTAGTACGCGTGCGAGGAGACACCGGAGCCGGCGTGCACCTCGGTGTCGTACGCGGCGGGCGACCAGTAGTCGACCGTCCCCTCGAGCAGGTCGAGGGACGGGCGGTCGAGGCGCCGCAGGAACTTCTGGGCGAGGCCCAGCTTCTCGCCGACCAGGTAGTTCGGCGGGTTCTTCGGATTGTTCGCCGAGAACTCGACGTTCGAGCCGAAGATGTCGGCGAGCGACTCGTTGAGGGAACCCGGCTCGCCGTACTGGTTGCCGTCCTCGTCCACGCGGGTGGGTTCGAGGGCGGCGGTCGCGTCGACGACGCCATGGGTCAGTTCATGACCGGTGACGTCGAGGACGACGAGCGGCTTCTTGAACAGGTCGCCGTCGCCGTCGCCGTACAGCATGCAGCCGCACGTCGAGTCCCAGAAGGCGTTGCCGACCTTGTCGCCGAAGTGGACCATTCCACGGGCACCGGCGCTGTTGTTCTTGATGCCCTTGCGGCCGAAGGTCTTCTTGTAGAAGTCCAGGGTCTTGGTGATGCCGTACTGGGCGTCGACCGCCGCGGTGGCCCGGCTGGAGGTGGTGCCGCTGCCCCACTTGTTGTCGCCGTCGGTGAACTTCTTGCCCCGCGCGAAGGACTCCAGTTCCTGCCCCTTGGCGTCCCGGGTCTCGGTGTTCCACCGCTTCGGGTCCTTGAGGAGATAGCTGGTCCGCGCGGTCCGGGTGGTGGTCAGCGCCACCTTGCCGGCGAAGAGGGAGGCCCCGCTTCCCGTGGCCGTGGCCGGGTAGTGGCCCGCGGCGGAGGCGCTCGTGAGGCCGGAGAGCCCGGTCGCCGTGCCGGTCTGCGGGGTCGCGTGCTCGCCCCGCTCGCGCAGCGTGTCCGCCAGGGACGGCGATATGAACTCGTCGCTCTCCGGGGTGTTGCTGCGGATCCGGCCGCTCCGCGCGTCCACGACGACCGTGCGGGAGCCGCCGGCCTCAGCGGTGTCGCTGTCCGTGACGAGCACCTGGTAGGCGAGTGCGGCGGCGCCGTCGCGGGCGTCCACGACGAGTCGGGCACTGCCCGCGTCGCCCTTCGCCGCGGCCGCGGCCTTGCGCTCCGCCTCCTGGGGCGTCAACTTCGCCTCGACGGTGGACGGTTCGACCACATGGTCGGCGGCCCTGGTCACGCCCAGGTACTCCGCCCGCTCGCCGAGGTGGACGACCAGATCACCGCCGAGGACCGGAAGGCCCTGGTGGGTGCGGACGAAGCGGACGTGCTGCTTTCCGTCCGGGTCCTTCATCACGTCCTTGGCCTGAAGGGTGTCGCCCTGGGTGACACCGGTGGCCGAGGCGTGCGCGAACGCCGCCACCCTGGCCGCGGCCACCGGCGACGAGGCCGAAGTCGCCGCGAGGGCGGGGCCGTCGGGGGCGGCCGCGAAGGCGGGGCCCGGGAGCGTGGCGGCCGTCGTCACCGCGACGGCGATCGCCACGCGGCGTATGTGGGGTCTACGCACTGAGTTCCTTTGCACTGGGCGGCCGGGATCGCCGACCGCCGTACGGCACAGCGCTGTTGGGCGCCGTGGGGGCTGTCGGGCCCCGAGTCGCCACCCTCACCGATTGCTCATGTACATGTAAAGAAGAAAGATCCCTTTTCTTGCTTTTGGGGGCTTCTCTTTACGAATGTTTGCTTTTCGGTGATCAAGGAGTGACCAACAGTGCGCCGACCGGACAGATGTGAGGGGGAATGAGGCGGTTGCCTGGCGGCGCCGATTGCCGCACGTATGTGACCCATGTCGCACCACGCCGGCCCGGAGCGGTCGGGCCCGGCGGTGCGGGGCGGGGGGCAGAGGCGTCAGATCGCGCGGTCGGCGAGGGCGGACAGCACCGTGCGCAGGTCCGCCGCCGGCCCCGGGGCGAGGGGCACGCCCGCGAGGAGCGTGTCCGCGGCGGTCAGATGGCGGCGCGCCTCACGCACGGCCGCCGTGCGACCGCCGGCACGCTCGACGAGGGCCGCCGCCCGGCGTACGCCCGCGCCGTCGAGAGAGGCGGAGGACCCCAGGAGTACGGCGAGTTCGGAGCCGCCGGGGGCGCCGAGGGCCACGAGCACCGGCAGGGTCTTCTTCCCCTGCCGCAGGTCGCCGTGGACCGGCTTGCCGGTGACCGACGGCTCACCCCAGATGCCCAGCACGTCGTCGGCGATCTGGAAGGCGACGCCGAGATGCCGTCCGGCCCGGTCCAGCACGCTCACGGTCCGGCCCGGCGCACCGGCCAGCCGGGCGCCGAGTGCCAGCGCGCAGCCGAGCAGCGCGCCGGTCTTGCGCTCGGCCATCGTCTCGTACTCCCCCGCGCCCACCGCCTCGGGCCCGGTCCAGGGACGGTCGGCGAAGAGCAGGTCGTCGGCCTGACCGCGGACCAGGTCACCGAGGGCCGTGGTCAACTGCCGTACGGCGGGACCGGCATGGGGAGTCAGGGCCAGGGTCTCGACGGCCAGCGCGAACAGCGCGTCGCCCGCGAGGACGGCGGGACCGGTGCCGTACGCCTTCCACAGGGCGGGGCGGCCGCGGCGCAGCGCGTCGCCGTCCATGATGTCGTCGTGGAGCAGCGAGAACGTGTGGACGAGTTCCACCGCGACGGCCGCCGGTACGCCCGCCTCCGCGTGGCCCGAGACGGCCTCCGCCCCCAGGACGGCCAGCGCCTGCCGTACACCCTTGCCCTGGCTGTGGTCGGCGGGAGCGCCGCCGACCTCGCGGCGGCCGAGCGCGTATCCGGCCATCTCGGCGATCCAGGGGTGCAGCCCGTCCACCGCCTCGGCCAGGGCGGGGGCGGCGAGTTCGCGGCAGCGGCGCAGAATCCGCGCGGCGGTGGGCGGCGCCGGGACGGTCGGGACCGTCGAGCGCTGCAGGGCGGTCGAACTCATCACGCGGCCTCCGCCTCGCCGGTCCCGGGCGTCAACCCGAGCTCTGTCCGCGCCCGTTCGACCATCTGCCGGGCGTGCCGCAGCCCGATGCCCTCCAGCGCCCCGGCCAACTCGTCCAGTTCGGAGGCGGTTTCGGTGTGGCCCCGGCCGAGACGGGCGAGGGACTTGACCAGACCGAGCCGGGACAGGGCCCGGCCGCGGGGTTCGCTCATCGCCTCGAACTCGGCCAGCGCCTGCGTGTAGACATCGCGGGCCTGCTCGTAACGCCCGGCGCGGTAGAGGACGTTGCCGCGCATCTTGTGGTTGTAGGCGAGCGCGCCGGACAGCTTCATCGCGCGGCAGGACACCTCCGCCTCGCCGAGCAGCTCCAGCGCGCGGTCCGCGTCCCCGTCGCGTACGGAGACGATGTCCGCGAGACCCCGCAGCGCCCAAGCGTGGCCGCGCCGGTCCTCGGCACGGGCGGCGATCTCGGCCGCCTCCTCGAACATGGCGTACGCGCTCTCGTACGCACCGGTGTTGCGGTGGATCTGGGCGATGCCCTCCAGGGCCCACACCGTGTGCCGGGCCTCGCCGCGCTTGCGGGCCTCGGCCAGCAACTGCTCGTGCAGGGTGGTCACGGCCGCGTAGTCGCCCTGGATGCGGCCGGTCTCCGCCATTCCGGCCAGGGAGTAGCCACGCACCACGACGTCCCCCGCCTGTCCGCCGAGTTCGGCGGCCAGCCGCAGCAGCCGCCACGCCAGCGGGAACGCTCCGCGCTGGCGGGCCAGCGTGCCACCGCTCCACAGCGCCCATGCCATCGCGGCCGGGTCGCCGGCCTCACGGGCGGTGCGGTAACTCGCCTTCCACGCCCGGTCGGCTTCCGCCACCTGCCCGAGCCTGCGGTGCGCCTCGGCGACCGCGAGGCCGGACCGGGCCGCCTCGGCGCGAGCGCCCGTGCGCTCGGCGGCGCGCAGTTGCTCGGTACCCGCCGCGAGGACGTCGGTCAACGAGGAGTTCACGGACAGGGTGGTCAAAGCGCCCTGGTACTCCGGGGCGAAGGCCTTGCCGTACATGAATGCCTTTCCGTATGCCACCGGCCGCACGCGGGTGATCACGGCCTGCCGGTGGTGCTGAATCTGGCTCCTTGGAGGCGTTGACGTGAGAAGACCGTGCTATACGCTCGACGTATACACGGCATGTATACGCAAGAGGTATAGTGCGTCCGATTTCCACCAGCGAACTACTGCTTCCTGGAGGTCGACGCGCCATCCGCCCGTTGCCGATCAAGACGGCGATCGCGTCCGCGAGGTTGCCTGGCGGCCCGAAACGCGTTGCGGGACGGCTCGAACGGGACGCAGGATGGCGGAAGTCGACCTTCTCCCCACGGAAAGCAGGCGCCCATGCCCGCAGGCCCGATGCACGCCGACGAGGCTCGGATCGACGGTTCGCTCGTACGACGCCTGCTGGCCGAGCAGTTCCCGCGGTGGGCCGAACTGCCGCTGAAACGGGTGGAGTCGGCCGGGACCGTCAACGCCCTCTACCGTCTCGGCGACGACATGGCCGTCCGTCTCCCGCGTATCGCGGACGGGGCCGACGACGTGACCAAGGAGCACGCGTGGCTGCCGCGGCTCGCCCCGATGCTCCCCTTCCCGGTCCCCGAGATCCTCGGGCTCGGCACCCCGGCGGCGGGCTATCCGTGGCACTGGGCCGTCCTGCGCTGGCTCGACGGCGACCTGCCGGTGCCCGACGCCCTCCCCGACGCGCCTGCGCTGGCCGCCGATCTGGGCGCGTTCGTCGCCGCCCTGCGCGGGATCGACCTGCCCGGCGGGCCGACCGCCTACCGCGGTGTACCGCTGGCCACCGTGGACGCCGAGACGCGCTCGGCGATCGGCGAACTCCGCGGCACGATCGACACCCGGGCCGCGACAGCGGCCTGGGAGGAATCGCTCGCGGCGCCGCCGTGGACGGGCCCGCCGCTGTGGCTCCACTCGGACCTGATGCCGATGAACCTCCTGACCCGCCGGGGCCGCCTCACGGCCGTCCTCGACTTCGGGACCCTCGGCACCGGCGATCCGGCCTGCGACCTCATTCCGGCCTGGAACCTCCTGCCGGCCGCAGCGAGGTCCGTCTTCCGGGAGGCCGCGGGTGCCGACGACGCCGCCTGGGCGCGGCCGCGGCTGGGCCCTGTCCATGGCCCTGATCCAACTCCCGTACTACCGCACCACGAACCCGGTGATCGCGGGCAACGCCGAGCACGTGATCCGCGAAGTGCTCGCCGACCGCCGGAGTTCGTAGCCGGCGTCACTCCACCAGAGCCTGCGTGCCGAGAACGCCGAGGAGGACGAGGCGTTCGGCGTCCTCCGTGCCGGGCTCGGCCGTGTAGAGCATGATCCGCAGGTCGCCGCCGGCGACGCTGAGCACATCGCAGTCCAGTGTCACGGCCCCGACCTGGGGATGATCGATCGTCTTGCGGGACGCCTCGTGGCGGCCGACGGTCCCCGAGTCCCACAGCTCCGCGAACCGCACGCTGTTCGCGCACAGGTCGTCGATCAGCTGCATCAGGCGCCGGTCCGTCGGATACCGGCTCGCGGTCGCCCGCAGGTCGGCGGCGAGCGTCGCCTCGAAGGCGCGCCGCTCCCGCGGTGTGTGCCGTACCCGGCTGCCGGGTCCCACGAAGTTGCGCCAGACGCCGTTGCGTTCATTGCCGCGCCACCCCGACGGATCGCCCAGCAGGGCCGCGTACAGCGGGTTGGCCAGCAGCAGGGTCCACGCCGCGTCGTACACCGCCACGGGCGTACCGTTCAGCCGGTCGAGCAGCCGGTGAACGCCCGGAGTGATGTGGGCGGGCACCATACCCCGGCCCGGCGGCACCAGCCCGGCCACCTGGAAGAGGTGCTCGCGCTCGGCTCCGGAAAGCCGCAGCGCCCGGCCCAGGGCTTCGACGACCTGCTCCGAGGGGTGGGCCGCCCGGCCCTGTTCGAGGCGGGTGACGTAGTCGACCGAGATGCCCGCGAGCAGGGCCAACTCCTCGCGGCGCAGTCCGGCCGCGCGCCGGTGCCCGCCGCCGGGCAGCCCGGCGGCCTCAGGTGAGACCCGGTCGCGCCAGCGCCGCACCGTCCGCCCGAACTCCGTGTTCGCCATGCCACCAACTGTGCACCTCCGCGCCCGGACCTGCCTGGTACCGGCGGTCCCAGGAAGACGGGACTCCTGGCTGTCCGCGCCGTGCCGCCGGACTCTGGACGCATGACCACAACACTCATCACCGGAGCGAACAAGGGCCTCGGCTTCGAGACCGCCCGTCAGCTCGTCGCGGCAGGCCACACCGTCTACGTGGGCAGCCGGGACCCGGAGCGCGGCCGGCGTGCCGCCCAGGAACTCGGGGCGCGCGCGGTCGTCATCGACGTCACCGACGACGCGTCCGTCGCCGCCGCCGCGAAGACCATCGAGGCCGAGGGCGGCCTGGACGTCCTGATCAACAACGCGGGCATCGAGGGGCGCGGCGAAGGGAACAGCGTGTTCGGTGCCGCGGAAGTCACCGCCGGGATGATGGGCGAGCTTTTCGAGACGAACGTCCTCGGCCTCGTCCGTGTCACCCACGCCTTCCTGCCCCTGCTCCAGCGGTCCGCCGCCCCGGTCGTGGTGAACCTCAGCAGCGGCCTGGCCTCGCTGACCCGGGTCGGCGACCCGTCGAGCCCGTCCCACGCGTACCCGGGCGTCGCCTATCCGGCGTCCAAGACAGCCGTCAACATGATCACCGTGCAGTACGCGAAGGCGTTCCCGGACATCCGGATCAACGCGGTGGAGCCGGGCTACACGGCCACGGAACTGAACGGCAACACGGGGACGCAGACCGTGGAGGAGGGCGCCGAGATCATCGTGCGCATGGCGCGGAGCGACGGGGACGGACCGACCGGCGGCTTCTTCGACGCGGCGGGCCCGGTCCCGTGGTGACCACGACACCCACTCACGCCATGGAACACATATTCGATTACCGGAGTACGCTGGCCCCATGTCCACGCACCTCCAGGGCTCACTCTTCGATCAGACCGACGAACTCCGACTCGGTCCACTGAACGGGACGCGCCGCACCACGCTGGGCGACGGCGCCTGGATCGACCTGCTGCCCGGCTGGCTGAGCGGCGCCGACGAGCTGTTCTCCCGCCTCGCCGCCGAGGTGCCCTGGCGGGCCGAACGTCGCCAGATGTACGAGCAGGTGGTGGACGTACCCCGGCTGCTCGCCTACTACCGCGCCGGCGATCCGCTGCCGCATCCCGTCCTGGACGAGGCCCGGGACGCGCTGTCCGCGCACTACGCCGACGAGCTGGGCGAGCCGTTCACCACGGCCGGGCTCTGCCACTACCGGGACGGCCGCGACAGCGTGGCCTGGCACGGGGACAGGATCGGCCGGGGCGCCCGGGAGGACACGATGGTCGCCATCGTGTCCGTGGGCGCCCCGCGGGATCTCGTGCTGCGGCCCCGCCGTGGCGGGGAGACCGTGCGGCGCCCGCTGGGCCACGGCGACCTCATCGTCATGGGCGGCTCCTGCCAGCGCACCTGGGAGCACGCGATCCCCAAGACGGCGCGGGCGTCGGGACCGCGGATCAGTGTCCAGTTCCGCCCCGACGGGGTGAACTGACCGTCGCGGCCGTTCCCGCCGGGGCCTGCCCGCTCACGGCTCGAGCTGGGCCTGCACCGCCGGTGCGTACCGGTCGACGATGGTGTCGATCGTGGTGGCGCGCAGGTGCGGGCCACGGGCGATGCCGTACATCACGCCGAGGCCGAGCAGGGTGCTCACGGCGAGTTCCGCGCGCAGGCCCGCGTCCGGCCCGCTCAGCCGCCCGGCGAGGCGGTCGCTGACCTGGGTGCGGAAGTTGGCGCGCAGTATGTCGCCCTGTTCCCCCTGGAGCGGGGCGAAGACGATCCGCAGGACGGGGTCGGCGCCGCGCTGGGTCTGGCCTTCGAGGAGGTGCCGGACCATGTGCCGGCCGAGCCCCTCCAGCGGGGCGTCCAGCAGCGCGTCGGCGTCGGACTCGAAGGACATGACCCGGGCGAACAGCGCGTCCTTGTTGCCGAAGTACTTGAGGATCAGCGGCGCGCTCACCCCCGCCCGGTCCGCCACCGCCTTGAGGGTGATGTCCGCGTGGGCGTGCCGGGCCAGCAGATACCGGGCCGCGCGCAGGATCGCCGCCTTGCTCGCCTCGGCGTCGCGCCGGGGCGCGGGGGCTGTCTCCCGGTCCGGGTCCGAGGGAGCGGCGGCGGCCTGCGGCTCGCCGGGCAGCGGCACGGTCGGGGACGCCGTGCGACCGGATGGCGGGGTGGTCACGGTGCTCATGCTCCTTCGAGGGCCTCGTCGCGGGGTGCGCCGGTACGGCGGCCGGTGCGCCGGGTCTCGCGGGAGGCCGGGTCGGCGGGGTCGGCGGGTATCGACAGGGCGGCCGCACAGGCCACCAGTGCGACCGTACCCGCCATGGCGAAGGCCAGCAGATAGCCGTGCAGCGTGGGCACCGGGGCCCCTGCCACGAGGTTCGTGTGATGCACCAGCACGGCGGCCACCGCGGCGCTGCACACGGCCTGCCCGATGGTGCGCATCAGGACGTTGACGCCGTTGGCGGACGCCGTCTGCCCGGCCGGAACCGCGCGCAGGATCAGGGTGGGCAGCGCGGAGTAGGCGAAGGTGGTGCCGATCGCGCAGACCGTGGCGCCCAGGATGATCATCCAGAGGTCCCGGCTGTCCACGATCCGCAAGACGTAGCCGGAGGCGATGATCGCGGTGCCGAGGGCCAGCGTCACCCGGGGTCCGCGGGATGCCGAGATGCGCGCCGAGACGGGCGAGAGCAGCAGCATGGTCACCCCGCCGGGCAGCAGGCACAGGCCGGTCGCCACGATGGACAGGCCGAGCCCGTAGCCGGTGGCCGCGGGCGCCTGCACGAGCTGCGCGGTGACCAGCGAGTTTCCGTAGAAGGCGAAGCCGGTCAGGAGCGCGGCGATGTGCGGCAGGGCGACGCGCGGGCGGGCGGCCAGCCTCAGGTCGACGAGGGGGCGTTCGGTACGCAGCTGTTGTCGCCACCAGAGCGCGAGGACGGCGGCGCAGGCGGCGAACAGGCCGAGGATCGCGGGGCTGGCCCAGCCCCAGGCGCCGCCCTGCGACACGGCGAGCAGCAGACACACCAGTCCGGCGGCCAGACCCAGCGCGCCCACCGTGTCGAAGCGGCCCGGCTCCCGGACGGGCGACTCGCGCACCGCCCACCAGGCCAGCGTCAGCCCGACGGCACCGAGCGCGGTCGTCGCCCAGAACATCACGTGCCAGTTGGCGTACTGCACCAGGAGGGCGGCGAGGGGGAGACCGAGGGCGGCCCCGATGCCGACGGTGGAACTCATCAGCGCGACGGCGGAACCCGTGCGCTCCGGCGGCAGTTCGTCGCGCAGGATGCTGATCGACAGCGGGACCACGGCGGCCGCCGCGCCCTGCAGCGCCCGCGCCACGATCAGGACGCGGATGTCCGAGGTGAGCGCGCACATCAGCGAGCCGAGCGTCATCATCCCGAGCGCCATGAGCAGCACGCGCCGCTTGCCGTACATGTCTCCCGCGCGGCCCAGAACGGGAGTCAGCACCGCTCCGGCGAGAAGGGTCGCCGTCACCATCCAGGAGACCGCGCCCGGCGAGGCGCCGGTCAGCCGGGGCAGGTCGGGCAGCAACGGGACGACCACCGTCTGCATGACGGCCATGAGTATCCCGCCGAACGCCAGGACGGGGATCGCGAGCCGCTCGCGCAGAGCCGCCATCGGCACTCCAGAAGTAGACGCGGAGAAAGAGGTGAATGGCAATTCACCATAGCGGTGAATTGCCATTCACCTCAAACCCTTCCGCTTCTCGCGAGGTGGCCCGAGGGCGTCTACCGGTGCGCGCGGGCCTGCACGCCGCGGGCCACCTTCGGCCCGAGCCAGCGCTTGAAGCGGCGCAGCGCCTCCAGGCGGCCGGCGGCGCGGTCGATCCGGTAGTACAGCTGCGGCGGTACGTACGGCAGCAGCGGCGAGTGGCGCTGCCCGAGCAGGGCGAACATCTGCGCCGGCGGAAGGCGGATGTAGCGCGGCAGGTCCTCGTACCACTGCGCACTGTGGCGCGCCGCACTCTGCACCGACAGGAGCTCCGCCTTGCGCTCCCGCTCGTAGCGGGCGAGGGCGGTTTCGAGGTCAGCGTGTTCCCGCAGCGCTCCGGCCAGGGAGATGGCGTCCTCCAGGGCGAGGGTGGTGCCCGCGCCGATCGAGTAGTGGGTGGTGTGGGCGGCGTCGCCGAGCAGGACGAGGTTGCCGCGGTGCCAGGTCCGGTTGGTCAGGGTGCGGAAGTTGAGCCACTGGGCGGTGCCGTCGGCCTGCGCCCGGCCGATCAGCTCGTGCCCGTCCAGCAGGTCGGCGAAGAGCTTCTCCAGCAGCGCGAGACCGTCGGGCTCACTCGCCGTGTCGAGCCCGAGGCCGGACCAGGTCCGCGGGGAGCACTCGACGACGAGGGTGCTCCGGTCGTCGCCGAACCGGTAGGCATAGCACCAGATCCAGCCGTGGTCCGTGTCCACGAAGGAGAAGGTGAAGGAGTCGAAGACCTTGGTGGTGCCGAGCCAGACGTAGTAGTTGCGCCCGAGGCTGATCTCGCTGCCGAAGTGGTCGGCGTGGCGCTCGCGCAGGGCGCTGTTGACTCCGTCCCCGGCGACGACGAGGTCGGCGTCGGGCAGCCGGTCGGCCGTGATCTCCCGCTCGTACTCGACGCGCACCCCGAGGGAGCGGGCGCGGTCGGCAAGCAGATCGAGCATCCGTTGGCGGCCGATGCCGAATCCCTCGTCGCCGGGGTGCACGGTCGAGTGGTCGCCGACATGGGCGACCCCTTCGTTCCAGGACACCGAGTTCTCGCTGACGGCGAGCGCGGACGCGGGGTCGCCCTCGCGCAGCTTGTCGAGCAGGCCCGCCCAGTAGGTCACCCCCCAGCCGTAGGTCGATCCGGCCGGGTTCCGCTCATGGACGGTGATGTCATGGGACGGGTCCTGGAGCTTCATCAGGATCGAGAAGTACAGGCTTGCGGGTCCGCCACCGACGCACGCGATCTTCACGCGCACTCCCCTATGTTGCACAATGCGGTCAGTTGATCACGAAGGGTAGCAGGGGGTACCACCCCCGGGGTTCACGCCAGATCGCGAGCGTGAGCCGCGCCACTGACCACGGGTCGCAGCCGCAAGATCATCGACGCCGGGCCTCCCGACAGGAGGATTTCCGCCCGCGGGTGCGTCACGCACACCCGGGACAGCAAGATCATCTTCGTTCAACCTTGCACGACATATACGCGATTGTCCTGATCGCGGCCAACCGACATTCGGCGATTTCTCCCGCTGTTTGACGACCCGATAGGCATATCGGGTCATCAACACAGCTGATCACAGGAGGTCTCCGCATGCCGGAACTCACTCGTCGCCGTGCCCTCGGGGCCGCTGCCGCACTGGCCGCGGCCGCCGGCGCCCAGACCCTTGCCGCGTCCGCCGCGTCCGCGTCGCCGGAACGGCCGACCGTCCCGCGGTCGTCCATGGCCGACCACCACCACGGCGGCCCGGAAGCCTTCGACGAGGTGTACCAGGGGCGCCGGATACAAGGCCGCCCGGTCACCGGGGGCGGCCACCATCACGGCGGCGGATACGCCGTGTTCATCGACGGCAAGGAGCTGCACGTGATGACCAACGCGGACGGCAGCTGGATCAGCGTCGTCAGTCACTACGACCCCGTGCCCACCCCGCGTGCCGCCGCGCGGGCCGCCGTCGTGGAGCTCCAGGGGGCGCCGCTCGTGCCCTTCGCAGCCAACTGAACCACCCCGCAAGAAGATCGTGGAGTCCCGCACATGACCGTACGCAAGAACCAGGCGAACCTCACCGCCGACGAGAAGCGGCGTTTCGTCGACGCGCTGCTCCAGCTCAAGCGCAGTGGAAAGTACGACACCTTCGTCACGACGCACAACGCCTTCATCCTCGGTGACACCGACAACGGCGAGCGGACGGGCCACCGTTCACCGTCGTTCCTGCCCTGGCACCGCAGATTCCTTCTCGAGTTCGAGCGGGCCCTCCAGGCCGTGGACCCGTCGGTGGCGCTGCCCTACTGGGACTGGAGCAGCGACCGTACGACGCGCTCGTCCCTGTGGGCGCCCGACTTCCTCGGCGGTACCGGACGCAGCCTCGACGGCAGGGTGATGGACGGCCCGTTCGCCGCCTCGGCGGGCAACTGGCCGGTCAATGTGCGCGTCGACAGCCGTACCTACCTGCGCAGATCCCTGGGCACCGGGGTCCGGGAACTGCCGACCCGCGCCGAAGTGGACTCCGTGCTCGCCATGGAGACGTACGACATGGCGCCCTGGAACAGCGCCTCGGACGGCTTCCGCAATCACCTCGAAGGCTGGCGGGGTGTCAATCTGCACAACCGGGTGCACGTGTGGGTGGGCGGCCAGATGGCCACCGGCGTCTCCCCCAACGACCCGGTCTTCTGGCTCCACCACGCCTTCATCGACAAGCTGTGGGCGGACTGGCAGCGTCGTCACCCCCGCTCCGGCTATCTGCCGCTCGCCGGCACCCCGAACGTCATCGACGTGGGCGAGACGATGAAGCCGTGGAACGACACGCGGCCGGCCGACCTGCTCGACCACACCGCTTTCTACACGTTCGACGCCGCCTGATCCCGGCCTGCCCGTGCCCGTCGGCCCCTGCCTGGGGGCCGACCGGTCACGGGCCGACCGGTCACGGGCCGACCGGTCACGGGCCGTCGAGTGCGGACCGGCCCGGCGCCGGTCGCGCCGCTGTCCGTCCCGTGGCCTCGGTTCCTCTCCAGCTAGGTCGCCACCGCGTGGAGGTAGCCGTTCTCGCTGCTCACGAAGGCCACCCCGTCCACCACGGCCGGTGTCGAGTACACGGGCGCACCGGTGTCGAACTTCCAGTGTGGTTCACCGGTTTCGGCGTCCACCGCGTACAGGTGGTGATCGGTGGCGCCGATGTAGACCGCCCCGCCGGCCACGACGGGCGAGGCGAGGCCGCTCCTGCGGCTCGAGAACTTCCACCGTCCGTGACCGCCGGTGTCCACCGCGCGCAGCTTGCCGTCGGCCGTGCCGGCCTAGACGACCCCGTCGGCGACGGCCGGCGCCGAGAACGCCGCGCCGACATCGGGCGACTTCCAACGCTGCTCGCCGTCCGCCGCGCGCACCGCGTAGAGCGTGCCCTGGTCACTGCCGGCGTAGACCACGCCGTCGACCACGGCAGGAGGGCCGAACACGGTGCCCTCGGTGGCGAAGCTCCAGCGCTGATCGCCGGTGGCCGCGTCCACCGCGTACAGATTCCCGCGGCTCGCCGCGTACACCAGTCCGTCGGCCACGACCGGACGCCCGGACACGAAGCTGTCGGCGCGGTGCACCCAGCGCCGCTCGCCCGTCGCGGCGTCCACCACGTGCAGGCCGCCGTCCGCCCCGCTGACGTACGCGACGCCGTCGGCCACGGCCGGTGAACCGGGGCCCGCGGCGAGGACCCGCCATCGTTGTTCACCGGTGGCGCCGTCCAGGGCGTAGAGGTGGTCGTCGACGCTGTTGAGGTAGACCACACCGTCGCCGACGACGGGCGACCCTAGGCCCACGCCGGAGAGAGGGCGCTTCCAGCGTGCCCGGCCGGACGAGACGTCCACCGCGCACAGGGTGCGTGAACCGCTGATGTAGACCGTGCCGTCGGCGACCGCGGGCGACGCGTACACGAGCCCTCCGACAGGGAACCGCCACAGCCGCTCGCCCGGGGCGGGCCGCGGTCTTCGGCCGGAGGACCCCAGGTCGTGGATGTTCCAGCCGGCCAGGACGAGGCCGGTGACGGCGGCCCCGAACCCGAGGATGCGTCGCCGGGAGGGGCCGCCCGCAGGCTCCGCGGTCTCTTCCGCCGCCTCGGAGGCGGGCGGTCGCGTCCGCTCCGTCGCCGCGCGGAGCATGGTGGTGACCGGCTCGGGGAGCCAACCGGGCCCAGTGTGCGCGGGGTTGACCCCCGGGCCGCTCTCAGGGGCTGTCGCGAGCCGCTCCAGGAGCTCGGCCACCTTGGGCCGCGCCGCCGGGTCCTTGGCCAGGCAATCGGCCACCAACACCCGCAGGAGAGGCGGGATTCGGGCCAGGGCGGGCTCCTCGTGGACGACCCGGAAACTCAGCGCGTGCGACGGGCCGCTGCCGAACGGTCCGGTTCCGGTCGCGGTGTACGCCAGGACCACGCCCAGGGAGAAGACATCGCTCGCCGCTCCGACGGGCTTGCCGGTGAGTTGCTCGGGGGACATGAAGCCCGGCGTGCCGACGGCGCCTCCGGTGCGGGTCAGCGCGCTGGCCTCCCCGGCGACGGAGATCCCGAAATCGATCACGCGGGGTCCGTCCGCCGCGAGCAGGATGTTCGACGGCTTGAGGTCGCGGTGGACCACGCCGGCCGCGTGGATCGCCTCCAGCGCCTCGGCGATACCCGCTCCGAGCGCCAGTACCGGCCCCTCCGCCCAGGGGCCGTGGACAGCCACGGCCTCTCCCAACGCGATCCCGGGTACGTACGCCGTCGCGAGCCACGCGGGTGAGCCGTCCGGATCGGCGTCGACGACGCCCGCGGTGAAGACGCCGTTCACCCGTCGGGCAGCGGCCACCTCCCGGGCGAACCGGCGGCGGAACTCGGCATCCTCCGCCAGTTCCGGGCGCACCAGTTTGACCGCCACCGCACGCCCTCCGGGCGACCGGCCCAGGTACACGCGTCCCATCCCGCCCGACCCGAGCCGCGCCACGATCCGGTAGCGCCCGATCTGTCGCGGATCCCCCGCCTCCAGCGCCTCGAATGCCTCCACACAGCCCCCGCCCGTGCCCCACGCCCCGGCATCCGCCGAAGGTCCCCTTATCCTCCCCGACCGGTACCGCGTTCGCACTACCGTCCGGATACGACGTCGCGATCCGCCCGGACGACTCAACAGGCCGATCGCGCAAGGTGTGTTCGGGGCGGGAAGCCGGTGCCGGAAGAGGACGCGGGAAGCCGGTGCCGGAAGAAGACTCCGCGATCCGGGGAGGTCCGGATACCGGTGGTTCGGGGAGACCCGGGCCCGGTGGGTTCCGGGAACGCCACCGCACAGGCCGACATCGGCACCGGAGCGCCCGCGGTGCGGGGAACGCCGGAACTGTCAGGCGCCGCCCGACTCCTCGGTCCGGCACTCCGGGTGACCCCAGCCCTGGGCGTTCTTGGCGATGGGCTCGCCCGCGGCGTAGGAACGGCCGCAGACGCAGCGGCCGGAGAACTTGGCCTTGATGGTGCGGCTCGACGTGCTCTGCCGGGCGGCCTTGGCCGCGGGGCGGCGGCGGGAGGCTCCGGAGGGGGCGGGGGTGTCGGGCGACGCCGGAGGCTCCGGGGACCCGAGGTCGCTGCCCGCCGACTGCTGCACGATCGCGGCCTGGCTGGCGGCACGGTCGGCGAAGTCGTTCAGCCGGTCGCCGTCGACCTGGTGGGCGGGGACGTAGCGGAACTCCACCGTGCGGCCGTCGAGGAGTTCGTCGATCCGCGCGACCAGTTCCTGGTTGGCGACGGGCTTGCCGGCGGCCGTCTTCCAGCCCTTGCGCTTCCAGCCCGGCAGCCATGTCGTGACGGCCTTCATCGCGTACTGGGAGTCCATCCGGATCTCCAGCGGCACGTCCGGCGCGATCGCCGTCAACAGGCGTTCCAGCGCGGTCAGTTCGGCGACGTTGTTGGTCGCGGTGCCCAGCGCTCCCGCCTCCCAGCGGGTCGGGGTCTCGTCTCCGTCGGCGACGACCCAGGCCCATCCGGCGGGTCCCGGGTTTCCCTTCGAAGCCCCGTCACAGGCGGCCACAACACGTTCAGGCATGCCCCCGATCATGCCACGCCCGGCCGAGGACACCGCCCAGGGGGCGCCGGCTCACCGCACCCCGGAGAAGCCCGCGGTGTCCAGCAGGCGCAGGCCGAGCGGGGTGGCCGCGTGCAGCACGTACTTCCCGTCACGACGGCTGGCCACCAGTCCCCCGTCGCGCAGGACGCCGATCTGGTAGCTGACGCTGGGCATCGCGATCCCCACCGCCTGGGCGACCTCGGAGGTGGTGCGGGCGCTGCCGAACGCCACCTCGGTCAGTACGGCGGTCCGGGTCCGGCCCAGCAGGCGTTCGATCCCGTCGTCCGAGTTCCGCGCCACGGTCAGCGGGGCCTTGGCCACCGGGTAGACCAGTACGGGATCGAGCCCGGGGTCCGCCAGCGCGGTCGGGCGGCGCCAGCAGAAGAAGGAGGGGACGAGCAGCAGACCGCGACCCTCCAGATGGAGATCGCGGTCGGTGGGATAGTCCACCTCGAGCACCGGGGCCCGCCACCGCGCCAGCGGCCGGAGCCCCTCGAGCAGCGCCTGCGTCCCGCCGTCCAGGACGGTCCGGGAGCGCAGGTCGACATCGTTGCCGACCGCCGTGCGGATGTGCGGCCAGTACGGCTCCAGCAGGGTACGGAAAGAGGCGGCGAGGGCGCCTGCCAGGGACCTGAGCGTGTCGTCGCCGGGGCGCCCCAGCGAAGTCGTCCAGGTGGGCAGCGGACGGGACTCGGCCAGCCGGGTCAGCTCACGGGTCAGCCGCACCCGTGGCGTGCGCCGTAACTCGTCGAGCCCGGCCGGGAGCCCGCCGCCGGTGACCGGCGGGGTGAGGAAGTCCGGGATGTACCCGACCGCCGGGATCAGTGCCCGCAGCGGGCGCAGCGCGCGGCCCGCGAGCGCGTCCGTGGCGAGACGCTCGCGGGCGGCGCGCCTCCAGTGCCCGAAGTCCAGCGGCCCCTGCCCCGTCTCCAACCGGCAGACGCCGCAGATCAGTTCCCACAGCGGATCCGGCTGCCGGGCCACGCGGATGTTCTGCAGATCGTGCGAGGTGAAGTGAATGCGGAGCATGCGGTCTCTTTCGCTCGCCGTCCTGGTGGGGGATCCGGCCACCCGAGGGTGCCACGGCCACAAGGAGGGACGAATACCGCAAGCGTGTGGTTGCCCACGCGCGGGAAGGCGTCAGGACACGTCCTCCATCACACGTCGTTCATCTTCGGCATCTCACCCTGAGTCGTCGACATGTCGATGACGGAGAACGACGCGCCCTGCGGGTCGCTGAGCGCCGCGAACCGGCCGAACGGGCTGTCCATCGGCCCGAAGCGCAGGATCCCACCGCGCTCGGTCGCCTTCGCCACCGCCTCGTCGCAGTTCCCGACGGTGAAGTAGACGTTGACGTACGACGGCACCTCCGGCGGGAATTCGTCCGTCATCCTCATCCGGCCGAGGACCGGCTTGTCGCCGATGCTGAAGATGCGGAAGTCGACGGCGTCGTCCTGCACCTGCTGGGCGCTGAAGGGGAAGACCGCCGGGAAGAACGGGTCGGACTTCTCGGGCTCGCGGGTGAAGACCTCGGCCCAGGCGTACGCGCCGGGCTCACCGATCGACTCGAAGCCCTCGTGGACGCCCGCCTGCCAGACGCCGAAGACGGCCCCACCGGGGTCCCGGGCCAGCGTCATGGTGCCGAAATCGCCGACCTGCATCGGCTCCATCAGCACCTCACCACCGTTGGCCCTGATCTTCGCCGCGGTCGCGGCGGCGTCGGGCGAGGCGAAGTACAGGCACCAGGCGGACTGGCCCTCCTGTCCGGGCATCGGCGGCACCACGGCGGCCACCGCCTTGCCGTTGGAGTACGCCTGCGTGTAGTTGCCGTACTCCGAGGACGCCTCGCCGAACGTCCAGCCGAGTACGTCTCCGTAGAAACTCTTGGCCCCTTCGACATCGCTGAACATCGCGTCCGCCCAGCAGGGCGTTCCTTCAGGCTGTACGGCCATGACTCGACCTTCTCCGGTTCGGTGAACGGTTGCGCTGTTCACGCTAGCCAGCCTTCGTCCGGGCCGCGCGCCGAGGAACGGGCGCTGGACGACACTGGAGGGCGGGCCGACCTGGTCGTCGACGGGACGGGGTACGAGATGATGCGGGCGTGGGAAGTGGCCGGACCGGGGCCGATCGAGGAAGAGCCCCTTCGACTCGTCGAGAGACCGGTGCCGGCACCGGGACCGGACGAACTGCTGGTGCACGTCCGCGCGTGCGGGGTGTGCCGCACCGATCTCCATGTCACTGAGGGCGACCTGCCCGTGCGCCGCCCGGGGGTCACGCCGGGCCACGAGGTCGTCGGCGTGGTGGCGGGGACCGGCGGCGCGGTGAGCGGCTTCGCCCCCGGCGACCGGGTGGGCGTCGCCTGGCTGCGCCGCACGGACGGCACGTGCGGGTACTGCGTGCGCGGGGCCGAGAACCTCTGCCCGGCGTCCGAGTACACCGGCTGGTACGCCGACGGCGGCTACGCGGAGTACACGACGGTCCCGGCCGCGTTCGCCTACCGGCTGCCCGAGGGCGTGGACGACGTCGCCCTGGCGCCGCTGCTGTGCGCGGGCATCATCGGCTACCGGGCGCTGCGCAGGGCCGCGCTGCCGCCGGGCGGCCGGCTCGGCCTGTACGGCTTCGGCGGCAGCGCCCACCTCTGCGCGCAGCTCGCGCTCGCCCAGGGCGCCACCGTGCACGTACTGACACGGGACCCGGCCGCGCGACGGCTGGCTCTCGCCCTGGGGGCCGCGTCCGCCCGCGGGGCGTACGACGAGCCGCCCGAGCCGCTGGACAGCGCGATCCTGTTCGCGCCGGTCGGTGATCTGGTCCCGGTCGCGCTGCGGGCGCTGGACCGCGGCGGTGTCCTGTCGGTCGCGGGGATCCATCTGAGCGACGTCCCGCCGCTGCGCTACGAGAGCGACCTGTTCTACGAGAAGGAACTGCGCAGCGTCACCTCGAACACCCGCGAGGACGGACGGG
Source organism: Streptomyces sp. NPDC005141 (assembly GCF_053599975.1). NCBI lineage: Bacteria > Bacillati > Actinomycetota > Actinomycetes > Kitasatosporales > Streptomycetaceae > Streptomyces > Streptomyces sp. NPDC005141. Next base: position 53,885 of record NZ_JBSFYW010000004.1, read on the forward strand.
ACTTCCTGGCACTCGCGGCCCGCCACGGCATCCGCGCCACGACACACGTCTATCCCCTGGACGGGGCACAACAGGCCCTGCGCGATCTCAAGGCGGGCCGCTTCGACGGGGCGGCGGTGCTGGTGAACGACCGCCCGCCGAAGAGCTGAGCATGCGGGCACGCCGCCCGCGTGCGTGGATGGACCCAGGCGGTGCTTCGGTGGAGGTGCGATGGCGGGCCCGGGCGGTGACGACACTGCGGGTGCGGGGGTGCCGTTCGGCGCCATGGAGGACGCCGTCGAGTCGATCGGCACCAGGCTCGACGAACGCACCACCTGTGCGGAACTCGCGGCGTTCGTCCACCGGCACTTCTGCGACGCCGCCGCGGTGGACCTGCTGCCCAGTGACGTGGCGGCCGACCATCACTCCCCGGCCCCGGAGCTCTCCCGCGTCGCCACGGCCGGTGCCACACGGCTGCTCACCCCGTCGGACGGTCCGCGCCCCCTGTCCGTCCGGGCGCTCGACGAGGGGCATCCGATCGCCGCCTCGATCGACCTGTCCGGGCGGATCCCGCGGCAGGTCATGACCGTGCCGCTGCTCGCGCACGGACGCCTCTACGGGGTGCTGCTCGCCGTCCGGCGGGGAGCGGCGTTCACCGACGCGGACACGTCGGGCACGCACTACGCGGCGCGCCTCGCCGCCGTGCACCTCGGCCACTCCCGCCGGCACAACGCCGTCCGCAGCACGGTCCTGGACCTCCAGCGGGCGCTGCTCGCCGAACCGGGCCGGCCGCATCCGAACCTCGACCTCGCCACCCGCTATCTTCCGGCCGGGGGCAGCACCCTGGTGGGCGGGGACTGGTTCGAGACCGTGCGGCTGCACTTCGGGCGGACCCTGCTGGTCGTGGGGGATGTGATGGGCCATGGTCTGGACGCGGCGGTGGACATGAACGCGTACCGCTCGATGCTGCGTTATGTCGCCTCCACGGATCTGCCGCCCCACCGGGTGCTGCGCCGTCTGGACGCGGCGGTCGCCGAGGACGGCACCCGGCGACCGGCCACCTGTCTGCTCGTCCGGGTCGATCCGGCGCGCGGCACCGCGGCGATCGCGGGCGCCGGGCATCTGCCCCCCGTCCTGTTCGCCGGGGACGGCTCCGGCGAACTGCTGCCGCTGCCGGTCGGTCCGCCGCTGGGCACGGGGGTGGGCGGTTATGAGCAGGTGACCCGCGAGCTCTCCCCCGACGACACCCTGGTGATGTTCACCGACGGTCTCGTGGAGCGCCGCGGCGAGGACATCGACGAGTCGCTGGCGAGGCTGGCGGCGCTGCGTCTGCCGCCGGGTGCGGGGGTCGACGACCTGCTCGACGAGGTCCTCGTCAGGCTCGACGCCCGGCACGCGGAGGACGACGTGGCGGTGCTGGCGGCCCGGATCCGCCCCCGGAACCACACGGCCTGACGCGGTCAGTCGGTGAGGTCGACGCGCACGGTGGTGAGCGCGGCGCCGACCAGCCGGACGGCGGCGCTGTTGAACCGGGGCAGGGTCTTCAGCCGGGCACGGGCGTCGTCCCCGTGGAGCACCTGCGCGGTGCCGGCGTACCAGCGCCCTCCGACCCGGACGCGGACCTCCGGATCGGCCAGGATGTTGCGCACGTACTGCGACCGGTCGCCGTACTCGGAGACGAACCAGAACTCCCGCCCGACCAGCCGGCCCCCGATCGGTGTCCGGCGCGGCAGACCCGAGGTGCGTCCGGTCGTCTCGATGAGCGTCTGCACCGGCAGCCGCTTGAGGACGGGATTGCCGATCCGCCGCTGGAACGCCGTGACCGTCCGGTACTTCAGCTCGTGGTAGCGCGACATGCGTGATCCTCCCCTGGGCCGTGGAACGCCATTCTGCGGGTCCCGGGAGCACGCCACCGCACCGCCCCCACCGGTCCGGGGGCGCTTGCGCCTCCAGCACCGTGTGCGGGTGGCGCATGACGCCGGCCTGCCGTGCGGGCGCGCGAGGGGTGCACGCCGTCCACGGCACCCCTCGCGCTCTCCGCCCGGCCCGCGACGCCGGTCGGCTACTCCCCCGCGTACACCTTCTCCAGGGCCACGATGTCCAGCTTGGACATCTGGAGCATCGCCCGCGTCGTGCGTCCCGCCTTCTCCGGGTCGGAGTCGCTGATCAGCTCGATGAGCCGGGAGGGGACCACCTGCCAGGACAGTCCGTACTTGTCCTTGACCCAGCCGCAGGGGCCCGCCTCACCGCCGTCGTCGATGAACCTGTTCCAGTAGTGGTCCACCTCTTCCTGGTCGGCGCAGTGGATCTGGAAGGAGATCGCCTCGTCGAACGTGAACTGCGGCCCTCCGTTGAGCGCGACGAACTTCTGGCCGTTGGCCACGAACTCCGCCGCCAGCACCGAACCGGCGGGTCCGGGCCCGGCCTCGGTGTAGCGGCCGATCCTGCCGAGCTTGGAATTCTTGAAGATCGACACGTAGTAGTGGGCGGCCTCCTCGGCCTGGCCGTCGAACCACAGACAGGTGGTGAAACCGTCGGCGGGCATGCGTACCTCCTCGGGCGGGAAACGTCGTCACTACTGTCGACTGATCCTCGTCCGAAAACTCATCTGCCGCGCGCGCACGATGGCCGCCGCGACGGCCCGGACCCGCCCCTCCACCGGACCCACCGTCCGGTGGCACCGAGTCGGCAGCGCTTCCGGCGCCGGGAAAAGTCCTTGCCGGACGCGCCGCGCGCGGAGTTACCATCCGCGGACATGAACGTGAACCTCAGCGACACCCCCGGCGTCCATCCGTTCCGCATCGACTTCCCGCAGAGCGACCTGGACGACCTGCACCAACGCCTCGACCGCACCCGCTGGCCCGACGAACTGCCCGGAGTGGGCTGGGCCTACGGAGTCCCGAGGGACTACCTCCAGGACCTCGTGCGGTACTGGCGGCACACCTACGACTGGCCCGCGGCGCAGGCACGCCTCAACACCTGGCCGCAGTTCACCACCGAGATCGACGGGGCCCGTCTGCACTTCGCTCACATCCGGTCACCGGAACCCGACGCGACCCCGCTGATCATCACGCACGGCTGGCCCGGTTCGATCGTCGAATTCACCGATGTGGTGGGGCCGTTGACCGATCCGCGCGCGCACGGCGGCGATCCGGCCGACGCCTTCCATCTGGTCGTGCCGAGCATTCCCGGATTCGGGCTCTCGGGGCCGACGCGGGACACCGGTTGGGAGTTCACCCGGGTGGCCGCCGCGTTCGCCGAACTCATGGACCGTCTCGGCTACCGGCACTACGGCGCGCAGGGCGGGGACTGGGGCGGGGCCGTCTCGCGCGAACTGGGGCGGGCCCATCCCGACCGGGTGATCGGCGTCCACCTCAATCTGCTGCCCGGCTCGTCCGCCGTCACCGAGCCGACCCCCGGGGAACTGGCCGCGCTGCCCCCGGTGGAGCGCGAGCGCACCCTCGCCTCCTGGCGGCGGGGCCGGCAGTGGAACCGCGACGAAGCGGGATACGCGGCGATCCAGGCGACCCGGCCGCAGACGCTCGCCTACGCCCTCACCGACTCACCGGTCGGCCAACTCGCCTGGATCGCCGAGAAGTTCCGGCAGTGGACGGACTCGCAGGACCGTCCCGAGGACGCCGTCGACCGGGATCTGCTGCTCACCAACGTGATGCTCTACTGGCTGACCGGCACGGCAGGTTCCTCCGCGCGGATCTACTACGAGCGTGCCCACGCCGCCTATGCGGGCACGCCCCCCGAGCCGTCGGTCGCGCCGACCGCGCTCGCCGTCTTTCCCGAGGAGAACTTCGTCGCGCTGCGCCATGTCGCGGAGCGCACCGACAGCATCGTCCGCTGGACCGAATTCGACCGGGGCGGCCACTTCGCCGCGATGGAGGAACCGGACCTGCTGGTCGCGGACGTCCGGGCGTTCTTCCGCGAACTCCGCGAGACCGCCTGAGGAGAGCGCCGGAACTTCTACCGTTCCCCGCGCCGCCGCCGTCGTAGAAGTCGTCGGAGGAGTCGTCGGAGAATTCCGGTACAGGGCCACCGGGCTTTCGGGCTCTGCCCACAGCGAATCTGCTGCCGGCCGAGAAGGCCGTACCGGCACCACCGGCGGACCGAGAGTGGAGTCAGCGGCGACGCCCGCCGCGTCACGACCAGGAGGATCCATGACTCCCCTCATCACCGGCCGGTATCCGGCCCACGCGCCGCGGGCCGAGGAGGGCAACACCCCCACGACCCGCTTCGACGACCATCTGGCCGCGCAGTTGCTCGCCCAGCGGATCGTCTTCCTCGGCACCCAGGTCGACGAGGTCTCCGCGAACCGGGTCTGCGCCCAGCTTCTCCTGCTGTCCGCCGAGGACGCGCGCACCGACATCGGCCTGTACATCAACAGTCCGGGCGGATCGGTGACGGCGGGCCTCGCCATCTACGACACCATGCGGCTGATCCCCAACGACGTCTCCACGCTCGTGATGGGATTCGCGGCGAGCATGGGGCAGTTCCTGCTCAGCGTGGGGACCCGCGGCAAACGCTTCGCGCTGCCGAACGCGCGGATCATGATGCACCAGCCCTCCGCGGGCATCGGCGGCACCACCGCCGACATCGAGATCCAGGCGCAGAACCTCGAGTTCACCAAGCGGGCCATCGAACGGATCACCGCGGAACACACCGGCCAGAGCGAGGAGACGATCTCCAGGGACGGCGACCGCGACCGCTGGTTCACGGCCGAACAGGCCCAGGAGTACGGCATGGTGGACCGGGTCGTGGAGTCGCTCGACGACGTCCGCCCGGCCGCGTCACGGCGACGGATGGGACTCTGACATGGGTACGTACACGATTCCGAACGTCGTCGAGCGGACCCCGCAGGGCGAACGGTCGTACGACGTCTTCAGCCGGCTGCTCTCCGAGCGGATCATCTTCCTCGGCACGGAGATCGACGACGGCGTCGCCAACGTCGTCATCGCGCAACTCCTCCATCTGGAGTCGTCGAGTCCGGAGAGCGAGATCGCGATCTACATCAACTCGCCCGGCGGCTCCTTCACTTCACTGATGGCGATCTACGACACGATGACCTTCGTGCAGGCGCCGATCTCGACGTTCTGCGTAGGGCAGGCCGCCACCACGGCCGCGGTGCTGCTGGCCGGAGGTGATCCGGGACGGCGGTTCGTCCTGGAGCACGCCCGCGTCCTGCTCGGCCAGCCGGCGAGCGGCGGGCGTCAGGGCACGGTCTCGGACCTCAGCCTGCAGGCCAAGGAGATGCTCCGCATCCGCTCGCAGGTCGAGGAGGTCCTCGCCCGGCACACTCATCACGACATCGCCACCCTGCGCGCGGACATGGACCGCGACAAGATCTTCACCGCGCGGGAGGCCGTGGCGTACGGGCTCGCGGACGAGGTCCTGAGCCGCCGTCTCGCCCTGCCCTGACCCGTTCCGTCGCCGGCCGGCCGAGGTCAGGCGGCGAGGCACATGCCGTCGTACCGCGAGGTCGAGGCGGAGCGGCCCCGGCCGGACCCGGCCCGGGTGTGCCGGGCCGGCTCGCGCCGGGTCAGCTCGTGCTGGACCAGCGACAGCAGCTCGGTGAGGCCGAGGCCGAGGGCGCGAGCGGCGGCCGCGAGGACTTCGGAGGAGGCCTCCTTGCGGCCGCGCTCCACCTCGGAGAGGTAGGGCATGGAGATACGGGCCTCGTCGGCCACGTCCTTGAGCGTCCGCTCCTGGGCCAGGCGCTCGCGGCGCAGGACGTCACCGACGAGGTCGCGCCACAACGGCTCCCTGCCCGTGGGCCCGGCAGCCGCCGGCCCCCGGCCCGGCGAGAGGACCGGCCGGGGCCGCTGCGGCACCCGTGCCGGGGCGTCAGCCGCCGCGGGGGTCCGGGAGGGCGCCGGTGCCGCCACCGGGCGCAGGGGAATGACGCGGGCTTCGTTCGGCACGTGGTTGCTCACCCCTTCAGCCTAGAAGCGCCGGGCCGTACGGGAAGGGACCGGCATTGCGCTCTCGGTGAATCCGGCGGAACACCACCCGGCGGGACGGGATCTGCCGCCGCGTCCGGCGTCGAGACGGCTCCTCAGAGCTCGGGGGATGTCGCCGCGTACCGCGGCGCGCCGTTGGCCGACCTGGGAGAGGAGACGGCGGAGGACGCCGCCGACGACTGTGTCGTCAGACCGTCGGACGCCGAACCGGACGCCGAGCCGGACGACGGGGCCGACTCCGTCACGGTCGACGGAGGCGCGCTGGACGGGCTCTCCGGCTTCACGGAGGACGGCGAGGAAGAGGGCGAGGAAGGGGACGAGGAAGAGGAGGAGGAAGAGGAGGAGGACGACGACGGCGACGAGCTGTCGGACGACGGTGAACTCGGCGGGCACGCGCTTCCGGGTGCCGACGGCTTACCACCGGGCGAGGAGGCGCACGGCGACGGGGACTTCGAGACACTCACCGACGGTGAGGGGTTCACCGGGGGGTGCGTCTTCTTGTCCTGGTGCGTGTCGTCGCCCCTGTGCCGGGCGATCCACTCGTCCTTGTCCGGGTCGTAGATGACGAACACGTCGATGATCGTCGTCGAGGGCGCGACTACCACGACGTTCTGCGAGCGGTACGACGGCCATGAGTCGCCGGTCGGCTTGGGGGTGCCCTTCTGCGGGACCGGCGTGAGCAACGGGTTGCCGCACGCGCAGCGCACTCGGGGCACACCACGGGCGTCGACGAGGACGGCGGTGCCGGCCTGGAGGACCGCCTGGTAGCTCGTGGCGGCGCCGTTGCGGTAGCCGTGGTTGGTGACACGGGTGTCCATGCGCAGCTGTACGGGGGTCAGGGAGCGCAGGTACGCGGGGACCGCGTCCGGCTGGATGCCCTCCACCGAGGCGAACGCCTTGTTCTTCGCCGGGTCCGCCTGGAGCGCGCTGATCTGCTTCTCCACATCGCAGCTGGCGACGTTGCGGGTGCCGCCGTAGAGGCCGGGCGCGGAGCCGCTCACCGCCCGGGTCGCGTTGGCGGGAGCCGACGCGGCCGGCGTCGAGGGGGTCTGGGGCTCTGTGGAACTGTCGTTGGCGGTCGACTCGGTGAACGGATCGGGCCCCGTCTTGCTCGCGGACTGCAGGAACACCTCGCTGCCGGTGTTCTTGCTGCCGCCGTTGCCGGTGGTGAAGACCAGGCCCAGGATCACGGCCGCCGCGACGACACCGGTGATCAGCGCGACCCGTGGCGCCGACCGCCACCAGGGGCGCTCGGGTCCGCCGCCCGCTCCTCCGGGCCCGCCCGCTCCACCGCCGGGTCCGGAGGGGCCATCCCCACCGGCTCCCGTACCACCGGCTCCGCTTCCCGCGCCGGACGCGCCGCTGGGCGGCGGTCCGGCGGGCGGGCGTCCGATGGGCTGGGTCGGGCTCGGCTGCGACGGGCCCGACAGCGGGCCCGAAGGCGGTCCGGTGGGGCGGCCGGAGGACGGCGGTTCGACACTCACGAGTCTTCTTCCCGACGGAGGGATGTCGCGGCGCTCAGATGCTTTGCGCCGTTTTCTTCCACAACGCACCCATTGTGTGCTCCGATCCGGCAATGCCCGCAAGCCGACGCGGTCGGCCCTCCCGAGGGGCGGAGCGAGTCGGCCCTGCTTAGCGTGGCAGCGTGAGTCCCCAGACACCGTCCGAACAGCCGGCCCACCGCAGCGGTGCGCGTCCGGCCGCCCGTCACGGCTGGGTCCAGGCCCTCGTGACCGTTCTGGCCGGGTTGGTCCTCATGGGGGTGGTCGCCGCCCTCGGGCTGTGGGCGTCCGGCGCCACCGATCTCCCCGACAACGCCTATCCGCGGGTGGTCGCGGCCACCGTCGTGACGGCGGTCGGCGGCACGATCGAGTTCACCGGCGACGCGGGAGCGATCGCCGAGACCAAGGCGGGTCTGACGGTGATTCCGCTGTCGGTGACCCTGGCCGGTGCGCTGGTGCTGGGCGCGGGATTCCTGCGGCCACTGCGGCACCGGGCCGTCGCCGGCGCACCGGAACTGGCCGGGTGGGCTGGCCGGATCGCCGTCCTGTGGCTGCTCGCCCTGATCGGGCCGGTCGTCGCGGCCCGCCAGAACTTCACCGTCGACCTCGGGGACGGCACCATCGGCGCCATCGGCGACCTGTTCGGCGCAACGCCCGAGGTGGGTTTCAAGGCCGACGTGGCACAGACGCTGGTGTTCGGAGTGCTGTGGCTCCTCGGCGTGATCGTGATCGCCCTGCTCGTCTCGCGGGGCGCGCCGCTCCCCGCCCGACTGCTGCGCTTCCAGCAGTCGGTGCGACCGGCCGCGTACGCCATGGTGGTCCTCCTGCTCACGTGCGTCGGCCTCGGTGTGGTCATCGGGCTGGTGGTGGCCGCGACCCGCGGGCATGTGTCCGAGACCTTCGCCGTGATGCTCCTCGGTCTGCCCAACCTCGTCTGGCTCGCGTTCACGGTCGGTCTGGGCGCCACCTGGAACGGACGGGTGGACGGGCCGTTCGGGCTGCCGATGCCGCGTGTGCTCGACGAGGTGCTGCGCACCCCGGACGTCTCCGCGGTCAATCTCCGCACCCTCGGCGACTACGACGGCAGGATCTGGTGGCTGCCGGCCGTCGACGCCGTCCTGCTCCTCGGGGCGGCGTTCCTGATGGCTGCCCGTTCACCGGCCCGGACGCGCGCCTGGCAGCATGCCCTCCACATGGCGGTCGCGCTCGCCCTGACGGTGCTCATGATCTGTCTTCTCGGCCGGATCTCGGCGCACTACGGTCTGTCGATCCTCGGTCTCGGTGACGTCGGAGGCGGCCTGAACGGGGAACTCTTCCTGAAACCCCAGGTGTGGGGCGCTCTCGGCTTGGCCGTGCTGTGGGGGCTCGTCACCGGCTTCCTCGGCGCGCTCCTGGCCAAGGGCGTCCGCCGCAGGGGTGAGATCGAGTCCCGCTGATCCCGGCCGCGGCAGGCATGCCTTCGGCGGACGCGACGGGGGCTCCTCAGCGTCTGAACACCGGCCGGGCCCATCCCGGCGGCTCCGGCGGCGGCCCGGGCCGTCCCGGTGCCGGGGCGGCCCCCACGTCCGTCCGCGACCCGCTGCCGCCTCCGGTCAGCGGACCCCGTGCGGCGATCCGCAGCGCGCTCACGAAGGCCAGGCACGAGTCGTACCGGTCGTCGGGGCTCTTGGCCAGCGCCTTCGCGAGGACGGCGTCGACCGCGTCCGGGATGTCGGGGCGCTTCGTGGTCAGGGCCGGCGGCTGGTCGTACTGGTGGGCCCACAGCAGCGCCATGTCGTCGTCGCGCTGGAAGGGCGGCTTGCCCGCCATCGTCTCGTAGACGACGCAGCCGAGGCTGTAGACGTCGCAGCGGCCGTCGACCGGCTTGCCGGAGATCTGCTCCGGCGCCACGTAGTCGAGGGTGCCCACGAACTGTCCGACGCTGGTGAAACCGGTCAGTGACAGGGATTTCTTGGTCAGCCCGAAGTCCGTGAGATAGACGTGTTCGGGGTGGTCGCTGTCGGTGCCCTGGGCGACCAGGATGTTGCCGGGTTTCACGTCCCGGTGCACCAGGCCGTGGTCATGGGCCGCGTCGAGGGCGGAGGCGACCTGAAGGGCGATCCGGGCGGCCACCGCGACGGGCAGCGGACCCTCGCGGTCGAGCAGATGACGCAGATCGCGCCCGGCGACGTAGCGCATGGCGATGTACAGGACGCCGTCCGTCTCGCCCGCCTCGAAGACCGGCACGATGTGCGGGTGGTCGATCGCCGCGGCCACCCGCGACTCGTGGGTGAAGCGGCCGCGGAAGGTGTCGTTGCGGGCGAGTTCCGGGGCGAGCAGCTTGAGGGCGACGGTGCGGTCCAGGCGCAGGTCCTTGGCCTGGTACACGACGGCCATCCCGCCGCGGCCGATCTCCCGCTCGATCCGGTAGCCCGCGATCTGCCGTCCGATCAGATCGGAGGGCCGCCCGGAGAACAGGCTGGTGTCGCGCCGGGACTCGTCCTTCATCAGCCGTCACCCCGGTCGTGCCCGGCGCCGTCCATCAGTCCTCGCCCCGCTCGTCGCCGTCGAAGGTGACCAGGCGGGTGGGTTCGTGTCCGCCGGGAGCCGCTTCCTTCACGACCCTCGTAGGGTCCTGCTCGTGCTCGTGCACCTTCCTCGGCTCCTGCTCCCGGTCCGGGCCCTGCGGCGGGCCCTGGTCCCGGCGCTGGGGCGGGCCTTGGTCCTGCGGCTGCGGCTGCGGCTGCCCGACCTTGTGCGGTCGCGCGGGCGTGCGCTCGGCCGCGAAGGTGCTCAGCCGCGTCCCGTCGCAGTACACCCACCTCTCGTGCTCGGCGTCGTACATCCACAGCGACTCGCCGTCGACGACCACCCCGATCCGGCGGCCCTCCGTCCGGGCGCCGAAAGCCTCCCCGTCGAGCTGCCCGGACGCCAGTTCCTCGGCCGCCTTCCGGTACGCGACGAGGGCCTCCTCGACACGGGCCAGCAGCGGGCGCGGATCAGCCGTGCGGGCGAGCGGACTGCTCGCCGCGGGCGGTCCCTGCGGTACGGCGATCAGCAGCCGGCCGTCGACCCAGGCCGACCAGCCGTTCGCGCAGAGCACCCGCCCCCAGTCCCCGAGCCGGTCGACAAGCTCGACGGGCAGCAGGGCGTCGAGGGGAACGGTGGGCCGCGACGAGTCCGGCGTCTCCCAGGCGGGCAGCCCGTCCTGCGGAACGACATGGGTGGGGCGGAAGCCGGGGCTCGTCATCGGCGCCTACTTCCGCATGACCGCGGGCTCGTGCCGACGCAGCAGCCGCGCGACCAGCCAGCCGAAGACGACGGAGAGCACGATCAGCATGCCCATGTTGAGCAGCCAGACGCCGGTCGAGTGCCGGAACAGCGGGTCGCCGGTCAGTTCGCCGGGGACGATCCGGGCGAGGCCGACGGTCCCGGCCATCGCGCCCAGGGCCCAGCGGGAGGGCACCAGCCAGGACAACTGCTCGACGCCGGGGACGCCGTGCAGCTTCAGCAGGGCGCCGCAGAACACCACCTGGACGATGGCCAGCAGCACCAGCAGCGGCATCGTCACCTCCTCCTTGCGCACCACGGCGGAGACGAGGAGGCCGAGCATCATGGCGGTGAAGGCGAGCAGGGCCACCGCCAACGTGATCTCCACGAGCGGCGGCATCAGGACCCCTTCGCCGCCGGGTGCGTTGAGGTCGACGCCGAGCAGGGCGACGAGGGTGAGCACGACGGCCTGGAGCACCGTGATGGCGCCGAGGACGACGACCTTGGACATCAGGTACGCCGATCTGGACAGACCGACGGCCCGTTCTCGCTGGTAGATCGTCCGTTCCTTGACCAGTTCCCGCACGGCGTTGGCCGCGCCGGTCAGGACACCGCCGACACACAGGATGAGCAGCGCGTTCATCGCCGTCTCCTGGGTCAGCCTGCTGCCGGCCAGCGCCCGTGCCATCACGCCCATGACGAACGGCAGGGCGATCATGATGGCGAGGAAGGTCCGGTCGGCGCTGAGCGCGGCGGCGTAGCGGCGGACCAGGGTGCGCAGCTGGGATCCCCAGCTCTGGGCCTTGGGCGGCGGTCCGACGAGTCTTCCGGTGCCGTCGTCCGCCACTCGCGGCTGTGAGCTGGAGTTGGCGATGTACTGGCGGTGGAACGGCGAGTCCTGGTACTCCGTCGCCCAGTCCCGGTCCGTGTCGCGCTCGAAGGCCTCGAACGCCTCGGGCCACTGCCGGTAGCCGAAGAAGGCGAGGGTGTCGTCGGGCGGCCCGTAGTAGGCGACCTTGCCGCCCGGCGCGAGGACCAGGAGCCGGTCGCAGACGTCCAGGCTGAGCACGCTGTGGGTGACCACGATGACGGTCCGGCCGTCGTCGGCGAGGCCGCGCAGCATGTGCATCACGGAGCGGTCCATACCCGGGTCGAGTCCGGAGGTCGGTTCGTCGAGGAAGAGCAGGGACGGCTTGGTCAGCAGCTCGAGGGCCACGCTGACGCGCTTGCGCTGTCCGCCGGACAGGCTGTGGATGGGCTGGTCCGCGCGCTGCTCCAGGCCCAGCTCGCCGATCACCTCGTCGACCCGCGCCTTGCGTTCCGCCTTGGCCGTGTCCTGCGGAAAGCGCAGTTCCGCGGCGTAGGTGAGCGCGCGGCGTACGGTCAGCTGGGCGTGCAGGATGTCGTCCTGCGGGACGAGTCCGATGCGCTGGCGCAGCTCGGCGTAGTCGCGGTAGAGATCGCGGCCGTCGTAGAGAACCGTGCCGTGGTCGGCGGGCCGCTGTCCGGTGAGCGCGTTCAGGAGCGTGGACTTTCCGGCACCGCTCGGTCCGACGACGGCGAGCAGACATTTCTCGCCGACGGGAAAGGACACCTGGTCCAGGAGCGTCTTGCGGCCCCGGTCCACCTCGACGACGAGGTCCTGGACATCGAGGGACACCTCGCCGCTGTCGACGTACTCCTGCAACTGGTCGCCGACGAGGGAGAACGCGGAGTGTCCGATGCCGACGATGTCACCGGGTGTGACCAGGGCACGGTCGACCGGCTGACCGTTGAGGAACGTGCCGTTGTGGCTGCCGAGGTCGACGATCTCGTACGTCCCGTCGGGCCGGGCCAGCAGTTCGGCGTGGTGCCGGGAGACGATCAGGTCGTCGATGACCAGGTCGTTGTCGCCGCCGCGGCCGATACGGACCGTCCGGGAGGGCAGCGGCCGTACGGTGGTCGGCTGTCTGAAGGTGCCGGTGGCTGCCGGCATGGAGACGGCCGAGGGGCGCTCCGCGGCAGGTGGCGGGCGGTGCACGAGGACGGCACGCGGGCCGTCGGCGGGACTGCCGAAGCGGATGACGCTGCCGGGTCCGACGCCCCACTCGTGGACGCGCCGGCCGTCGGCGTAGGTGCCGTTCGTGCTGTTCTCGTCCTCCAGCGTCCAGTGATCGGCCTCGGGCCGCAGCACGGCGTGGTGCCAGGAGACCCGGACGTCGTCGATCACTACATCGCACAGCGGATCGCGTCCGACGTGGTAGTCGTGGTTCGGACTCATCACCGTCGAGCCCGTCTCGGTTTCGAGGACGAGCTCGGGTGCAGTCGCCGCGATCTGCCTCTCTGCCATGCCAGAATTCTAGCTATTCGCCCACATGTGCGCCTGATCAGCACCACGCGGCCGGGCCCCGCGAACGGTCAGGCGGCGGAGATGCCCAGCACCGCGGCGGTGCGGTGCATGCGCACCGCGTCCACCGATTCCGCGAGCAGCTCGTACTCGGTGGTGTCGTCGTTGGTGGAGACGCGGACGAGTTTTCCGGCGGCCAATTCGTCTGCCACCAGCTCCTGTTGCACCGAGTCACCGCACCAGGCGCGCAGCATCGTCGGAACGTCGGGGACGCTCTCCCCCACCGGCGCGATCGAGTTCGGCGGAAAGGTGGGATCCTCCGGCTGCGGATCGAGCCGTTCGGCCATCCAGATCGCCCGGTCCCGCATCCACCACAGGGCCAGTGCGAGGGTCGGCGCGCGATAGGTGCCCAGGGGTACGCCGACTCGCTGACCGCCGCATATGCCGTACGCGGTGACATGGCACAGGAATTCGTCGTGCACGATCTTCCCCCAGTGGCGTCGCTCGTCGCCGGTCCGGCCTCTCTTTCCCTGCGGCTCATGTGCAGTGCACCGTGCTGGTGCCCGGGCGTGGCTGAATTGCCCTAGTGATTGAGTATCGTCACTACTGACACACTGTCACCATGTGATTCCAGCCAGTCTCTTGGCATATTCACCGCAGGCTTTGGCCGAAACGGCACCGCCGGCGAACCGGGCCTCCGGGCCCCGGTCCAGGGCATTACCCGCGGGGTAATCGACGCTCCGCGCGGTGCCCGGCAGGGTGGTCGTATCGCATCCCGGAGCGGCACACCGGCCCGGCATGCGGACCCCGACCATGGATACGTCCCTCGATGGAGGCTGGTTCACCATGTCCGCGAACACCGACCGCTACGAGACCGCCGTCACCCGCTACTTCGAGGCCTGGAACGCGGGCGGGCGGGACACGCTGACGAAGGCGGTGGCCGCCGCCTGGACCCCGGACGGCAGGTACACCGACCCGCTCGCCGATGTCCGCGGGCACGAGCAGATCGCCGCCGTGATCACGGCCGCGCACGAGCAGTTCCCGGGCTTCGCCTTCCGTCTGCGGGGCGCTGTCGACGGGCACCACGACACGGCCCGCTTCGGCTGGGAGCTGGTCGCCGGGGCGGACGGCTCGGCGCCCGTCGCCGGATTCGACGTGATCGTCCTGGACGGCGAGGGCCGCATCCGGAGCGTGCACGGGTTCCTGGACCGCGTTCCGGCCTGAGCCGGGGCGGCGTCCGGCCTCCCGCGATGAGTTCTCCCGCTCCCGGTGGTCTCTTGAAGAGGACGACCACGGGACCGGGAGGACCTCATGAGCACGGCGAGCAAGGTCGACGCGGAATTCACGGCGGTGCTCCGGAAGAGCCCCGAGCACGGCGGCTGGACCTATGTGGTCTGGCCGGAGTCCGTCGCGTTCTTCGGAACCCGGGGGCTGGTCAAGGTCAGCGGCACGATCGACGGACGGCCCTTCCGCAGTTCGTTCATGGCACTCGGCGACGGCACCCACAAGCTGCCGGTCAAGGCCGACGTGCGCAAGGCCATCGGGAAGGAGGAGGGCGACACGGTGACCGTACGCCTGGAGGAGCGGCTCTCCGCGTAGCGGCGTGCACGGCGGTGTCCAAGCCGGTGGCGACACACGTGGCCGCGCGGAAGGCCGCCGCCCGCGGGGCCCGGAGGCGGGTCCTCACCAGGCCCCACGGAAGCGGGCGACCGCCTCCGTAGGGCCTCGGTGCAGGTCTGAACGGCCTGCTGGCCGCCGCGGGCCCTACGCCTTGACCACCGCGTCGATCCGGGCGAGCTCGTCCGCGGTGAACTCCAGGTTGCCGATGGCCGCGACGCTGTCCTCCAGCTGACGCGGGCTGCTCGCGCCGATCAGGGCGGAGGTGACCCGGCCGCCGCGCAGCACCCAGGCGAGCGCCAGCTGGGCCAGCGACTGGCCACGGGACTTGGCGATCTCGTCGAGGGTCCGCAGGCGGCCCACGAGGTCCTCGGTGACCGTGTCCGCGCTCAGGAACGGGCTGTCGCTCGCGGCCCGCGAGTCCTCCGGGATGCCGTCGAGGTAGCGGCCGGTGAGCAGTCCCTGCTCCAGCGGCGAGTACGCGATGGAACCCACCTGGAGCTCGTCGAGCGTGTCCAGCAGGCCCTCGTCCTCCGGACGGCGGTCGAGCATCGAGTAGCGCGGCTGGTGAATGAGCAGCGGGGTGCCCAGCTCGGCCAGGATGCGGGCGGCTTCGCGGGTCTGCTCCGCCGAGTAGTTTGAGACGCCGACGTACAGCGCCTTGCCCTGCTGGACCGCCGAGTGCAGGGCGCCCATCGTCTCCTCGAGGGGAGTCTCCGGGTCGGGGCGGTGCGAGTAGAAGATGTCGACGTAGTCGAGGCCCAAACGGCCCAGGCTCTGGTCGAGCGAGGACAGCAGGTACTTGCGCGAGCCCCATTCGCCGTACGGGCCCGGCCACATCAGGTATCCGGCCTTGGTGGAGACGATCAGCTCGTCGCGGTGGTGCGCGAAGTCGGCCCTCAGCGCGTCGCCGAGGGCGGACTCGGCGGCGCCGGGCGGCGGGCCGTAGTTGTTCGCCAGGTCGAAGTGGGTGACGCCGAGGTCGAAGGCGCGGCGCAGGATCGCGCGCTGGATGTCCACGGGCCGGTCGGGGCCGAAGTTGTGCCACAGGCCGAGCGACAGCGCGGGGAGCTTCAGGCCGCTGCGTCCGGTGCGCCGGTAGGGCATGTCCGCGTAACGGTCGGGGTGTGCGGTGTACAACGCGTGCTCCTGGGAGGCCGGGGAATCAGGTCTCCACTCTCGCGCCCCCGAGGGCGGTGGTCCAACGGGAGGATCGGATGGGATTGAGCGAGCCGGCTTCTCAATCGGTACGGGCCCCCACCGCTCGGCGCTTAGGCTTGTGCCTCATGGAACTGCGCCATCTTCAGCATTTCGTCGCCGTCGCCGAGGACCGGCATTTCACCCGGGCGGCGGAGCGGCTGATGGTGTCGCAGTCGGGCCTGTCGTCGTCGATCCGCGCGCTGGAGCGGGAGCTCCAGGCGCCGCTGTTCGTCCGTACGACCCGCCGGGTCACCCTCACGGAGGCCGGTCGCGCTCTGCTCGTCGAGGCGGAGCGGATCCTCGCCCAGGTGCGCTCGGCGCACGACGCCGTGGCAGCCGTACAGGGCGTGCTGCGCGGCACTCTTTCCCTCGGCACCGAACAGTGCATCGCGGGCGTGCACTGCGCCAAGCTGCTCGCCGCTTTCCGGCGGCGTCATCCGGACGTCGAGATCCGGCTGCGGCAGGCGGGCTCCGAGGCGCTGGCGGAGGAGGTCGCGGCGGGCCGTCTCGACCTGGCCTTCGCCGTACGGACGCGGTCCGACTCCGAGCAGTTGCGGTCGGTCCCGCTGACGAGTGAACCGATGACCGTGCTGTGTCACCCGGAGCACCATCTCGCGACCGCCGCCGTGGTGACGCCCGAGGAGCTGGGCGGGGAGGCCTTCGTCGACTTCCACCCCGACTGGGGTCCGCGGCGCACCACCGACGCGGCGTTCGCGGCGGCGGGCGTGCAGCGGACGGTGACCCTGGAGGTCAACGACGTCCACAGTCTTCTGGAACTCGTCCACGAAGGCCTCGGAATCGCCGTCGTACCACGCCACTTCGGTCTCAAGCGCGAGGCCCGCGACCTCACCTCGCTCCCCTTCAAGGGCGTCTCGGAAGGGTCTTACGAGACGGTCGCCATGCTCCCGCCGCCGGAGGCCACGAGCCCGGCCGCGCGGGCCCTGATGCTGCTTCTCGACACCTCGCGGGAAGGCGTCTGACACCACCCCGCGGGTCCACGGGGCCCACCCGGCACCGGCGCGGTACCACCCGCGCACCCGCGCGGGACCGCCCGGCTCCCCGGGCTGCCGCGTGACACGGCGGCGGGCCCGACGCGGGGTTCCGGACGCAGGGACGGGCCCGATGCGCGATGGTGGATCCATGCTTGCGAAGGACATCCTCATCGACGCGTTCGGCCGTATTCGCGAAGAAGTCCATGCCGCTGTCGACGGCCTCCCGCCGGACGACCTCAACGCCCGTCCCAGCGAGACCGCCAACTCGATCTCATGGCTGGTCTGGCATCTCACCCGCATCCAGGACGACCATGTCGCCGGCGCCGCCGGGACCGAGCAGGTCTGGCTCACCGAGGACTGGGCGAAGCGCTACGGGCTGGACCTGCCGCGGCGCGACACCGGGTACGGCCACACGTCCCCGAAGGTCGCCCGGGTACGGGTGGAGTCGGGTGACCTGCTGATCGCCTACTACGACGCCGTTCACGAGCGGACCCTCGCGTACATCGGCGGACTGACCGCCCAGGACCTCGAGCGCGTCGTGGACGAGCGCTGGGACCCGCCGGTCACCCTGGGCGTACGCCTGGTCAGCGTCCTGTCCGACGATCTCCAGCACGTCGGACAGGCCGCCTACGTACGCGGACTGCTTCAGCCGGCGTAGCCCGGAAGCACGACGTCCTCGATGAGGGCCTTGCGCTCGTCGAAGGGGAGGAACGCGCTCTTGACCGCGTTCACCGTGACGGTGCGCAGGTCCTCGATGCCCCAGCCCGCCTCCTCGACGAGCAGCGACATCTCCCGGGTCATCGTCGTACCCGACACCAGGCGGTTGTCGGTGTTGAGCGTGACGCGGAAGCCCAGGTCGCGCAGGTTGGTGATGGGGTGCTCGGCGATGGAGGTCGCCGCGCCGGTCTGGAGGTTGGAGGTCGGGCACATCTCCAGGGCGATGCGGCGGTCGCGCACCCAGCCGGCGAGGCGGCCGAGCTTGCCGTCCACGATGTCCTCGGTGATACGGACGCCATGGCCGATGCGCTGGGCGCCGCAGACCTGGAGGGCCTGGTGGATGCTGGGCAGACCGTGGGCCTCACCGGCATGGATGGTGAACGGGACGCTCTCGCGGCGCAGGTGCTCGAAGGCGGCCAGGTGGTCGGCGGGCGGGAAGCCGTCCTCGGCGCCCGCGATGTCGAAGCCGACGACTCCGCCGTCCCGGAACGCCACCGCGAGGTCGGCGATCTCCCGGGTCCGGTCGAACATCCGCATGCCGCACAGCAGGGTGCCGACGCGCACCGGGGTGCCCGCCGCGGCCGCCTTGGCCATGCCCGCCGCCAGGCCCTCCTGCACGGTCTCGACGACCTCGGGCAGGGTCAGCCCGCCGTTCACCATCAGCTCGGGCGCGTACCGCACCTCGCCGTAGACGACACCGTCCTCGGCGAGGTCGAGGACGTACTCCTCGGCCGTGCGCAGCAGACCCTCGCGGGACTGCATCACGGCGAGGGTGTGCTCGAAGGTGGCTATGTAGCGCACCAGATCACCGGAGTTGGCGGCTTCGTAGTACCAGTCGGCCAGTGCCTGCGGGTCCGTGGTGGGCAGGGTGTGGCCGACCGACTCCGCGAGCTCGACCAGGGTGGCCGGGCGCAGACCGCCGTCGAGGTGGTCGTGCAGGACCGCCTTGGGCAGGCGGCGGATCGTGTCGATGTCGATGCGGGGCGCGGTCATGTGCGGAGTTCCTCGGCAGGTCGTTCGGGTAGGGAGGGTGGGAGGAGCCAGGTCATTCGGCGGGCTGGAGCAGATCCCAGCGGTTGCCGTACAGATCCTGGAAGACGACGACCGAGCCGTACGGCTCGTGGCGGGGCTCCTCCAGGAAGGTCACGCCCGCGGCGCGCATCCGGGCGTGGTCGCGGGCGAAGTCGTCGGTGTGCAGGAAGAAGCCGACGCGTCCGCCGGTCTGGTCGCCGACCCGGCCGCGCTGCGCGTCGTTCTTGGCCCGGGCCAGCAGCAGTCCGGTCCCGCCGCCGTCCGTGCCCGGCTCGACGACGACCCAGCGGGAGCCGTCGGGCCTCGGGGTGTCCTCGACCAGGCGGAAACCGAGAGCTTCGGTGTAGTGGCGGATCGCCTCGTCGTAGTCGTCGACGACGAGGGTGACCAGGGCGATGCGTCTCATCGGACCTCTCCAGGGTTATACGTAACACGTAGCGTACGGCATCCCGTCAAGCGGCTCGGCGAGGATCTCCGCCGGGTGCAGGCGATCTCCGCCGGGTGCAGGCGATCTCCGCCGGGTGCAGGCGATCTCTGCCGGGCGGCACGGGCGGGATCCCGGTCCCCGCGACATGGGAATGTCGGCCGCGGCCCCCCCGTGCGACACCGGGGGGCCGTGGCCGCCGGGCGAAACGGGGGCGTGGCCGCCGGGCGACACGGGCGGGCGTGGGCGCCGAGCGACATGGGCGGGCGTGGGCGCCGGTCGACATGGGGGGACCACGGACGGCCGGGCGACAAGGGGCTGATCCTGGACCCGTGCGCGACGCGGGAGTGATCTCCCACCCCGATTCGTCTACAGTTGTGTAGACCGACCGCCGGATCGCGGTCGGCGCGGGCGAGGTCTCCTGACGCGTGCGCGCCCGCCACCGAAAGGGGCCACACCCATGTCCGCAGCCCCGGGCCTCGCGCCCGCGCGCGAGGCCGATGCCCCTCGGTCCCCGTCGTGAAGCGCGCTGACACCGGCCACGTCGCCCGTTCGACGGCGGTGGTGCGCCTGGTGGCGACGGGAAGCCTGGTCGCGTTCGTCCTGCTGACGCTGATCGTGACGGGCCACGAGGGCGCCCCCCTGTCCGTCGACACGGCCCTCACCTCCTGGTCCCTCGCGCACCGCCCGGACGTGGCGCTGGCCCTGGCCCGCGGCGTGACGTACACCGGCACGGGAGTCGTCCCGTACGCGCTGGTCGTCGTGGCGGGCCTCGCCCTCGGACGGACGGCGCGGCAGCGGGTCCGCACCGTCACGGCGTGCGTCTGCTGTCTGGCCGCCGCGCAGGCCGTCCGGTTCGCCGTGATGTCACTGGTCGCCCGCCCCCGTCCTCCCCTGGCGGACTGGGCCACCCACGCCTCGGGCTGGTCCTTCCCCTCCGGACACACCACGACCTCCGCCGTCACCGGCGGACTGCTCGTCCTCGCGGTGCTCGCCCGGGCCCCGCGGTGCGGGAGAACCCTCGTCCTGCTCAGCGCCGGGTGGGCCGTGCTGGTCGGCCTCTCCCGTGTCTACCTGGGCGTTCACTGGTTCTCCGACGTCCTGGGCGGCTGGCTGTTCGCGATCTGCTGGCTGAGCCTGTTCACGTACGTCGGCGCACGCTTCCTCCCCGGCGTCCGCTCCGCGGCATCGGCACCCCGTCTCCGCCCGGGCCCCACGACCGAAGAGCGCCGCGACGGACCCGGCGACCGTCGCGACCTCCCCCCTGACTCCGCATCGAGGAACGCGCGGGCACCTCGTCCACCCCGGCCCGCGGGGTGATCGACGGCAGCGCCGAGGCCGCCTGATCACGAAGACGACGACGGCGGAGCGGCCTCATGTCCTGCCGCTGGTTCGACTCCGGGTGCCGGGCCGGGGTCCACGTCGGCACGCGGCCTGCCCCGGAAGATCGCACCGGGTCCGCCTCCGGACGTACTTGTCGGCGACATCCTTTCCGTGCACGGGAGTTACCTGACAGTAATCGCGGGTGATTTGATGTGCCGCGCAACTCAACCCCCCTCACTCACAGGGAGACCCAGTGCCGCTCTCCTCACTGCGCCGTACGCAGGGCGCAGCCATGCTTGTTCTGTCTCTGACCGCAGCCGGGCTCGTCGGAGCCTCGCCGGCGTCGGCGGCCGAAGCGACAACGCCTTCGATGAGGGTGCTGACGTACAACGTCTTCCTCATGAGCAAGAACCTGTACCCGAACTGGGGACAGGACCACCGGGCCGCCGAGATACCGAAGACCTCGTTCTTCCGTGGGAACGACGTCGTCGTCCTGCAGGAAGCGTTCGACAACGCGGCGTCGGACGCCCTGAAGGGCGCGGCGGCGGCCGAGTACCCGTACCAGACCCCGGTCGTCGGGCGGAGCAAGAGCGGCTGGGACGCGACGGGCGGGGCGTACTCGTCGGCCACGCCGGAGGACGGCGGGGTGACCGTGCTGAGCAAGTGGCCGATCGTCCGCAAGGAGCAGTACGTGTACAAGGACGCGTGCGGCGCGGACTGGTGGTCCAACAAGGGCTTCGCCTATGTGGTGTTGAATGTGAACGGCACCAAGGTCCATGTGATCGGAACCCATGCGCAGTCCACCGACTCCGGCTGCGGCACCGGGGAGGCGGCGTCGATGCGCAGCCGCCAGTTCAAGGCCATCGACACGTTCCTGGACGCCAGGAACATCCCGGCGGACGAACAGATCCTGGTCGCCGGCGACCTCAACGTCGATTCGCGCAGCACGGAGTACGCCTCGATGCTCGCGGACGCGGACCTGGTGGGGGCGAACGCGCGGACCGGGCACCTGTACTCCTTCGACACGCAGGAGAACTCGATCGCCCTGGACCGCTACCCGACCGACCCCCGCGAGGATCTCGACTACGTCCTCCACCGGGCCGGTCACGCGCGCCCGGCGGTCTGGAAGAACGAGGTCGTCAAGGAGCAGTGCGCGCCGTGGACGGTGTCCAGCTGGGGCACCGACTACACGTACACGAATCTCTCGGACCACTACCCGCTGAGCGCGTCCGCGGGCTGAGCGCGAAGGGCCCCCGCCCTGCCCCGGCAGGGCGGGGGCCCTCGGTCTCATTCGACCCCGGTGTCCCGGGTGTGCAGGGCGTCGAGGCGGGCGACTTGCGCGTCCGTCAGGCGCAGGGCGCCGGCCGCGATGTTCTCGGCCAGGTGGTCCGGGTTGCCGGTGCCGGGGATGGCGAGCACGTGCGGGCCCTGCCGGAGGGTCCAGGCGAGGCGGATCTGGGCGGGCGTCGCGCCGTGCGCCTCGGCGACGGCGGTCACCTCGGCCTCGTCGCCGTCCCCAGGGCCCAGCGCGCCACCGTTGCCCGCGATGGCGAAGAACGGCACGAAGGCGATGCCGTGCTCGCCGCAGGCCCGCAGGACGGCGTCGCCTTCAAGGGACGGAAAGTCGAGACCGTACCGATTCTGCACGGACACCACCGGTGCGATGGCCCGGGCTTCGTCGAGATGCCGGGTCTCTACGTCGGAGATGCCGAGGTACCGGATCAGGCCCGCGTCACGCAGGTCGGCGAGCGCTCCGAAGTGTTCGGCGATCGAGTCCTGGCCCATGCGGCGGAGGTACACCAGGTCCAGGTGGTCGCGCCCGAGCTGGCGCAGGTTCTCCTCGACGTGGGAACGCAGTTGGTCGGGCCGGGCGGCGGCGCCCCACTCCCCCGCGTAGTCGCGGAAGGGCCCGACCTTCGTGGCGATGACGAGTTCATCGGCGTACGGCGCGAGCGCGCTGTTGATCAGCTCGTTCGCGGAACGCAGTGAGGAGAAGTAGAAGGCGGCGGTGTCGATGTGGTCGACGCCCAGCTCGACCGCGCGCCGCAGCACGGCGATCGAGCGTGCGCGGTCGCTCGGCGTCCCATGATGGAAGGCCGCGCTGCCCGTCAGCCGCATCGCGCCGAATCCGATGCGGTTGACGGTGAGTTCGCCGAGTTTCCAGGTGCCCGCCGCTGTCGCGGTGATCGTTTCTAAGGTCATCGCGGCAGTTTCGCATGCGGTCTCCGAACACGGTGATCGGCTGCTTGGCCCTGGAATGAAACCCGGATGCGTTCGCGTGTCCGGCCCGCGCGAGGGCGACCCGCGGCTCGTGCGAAGGCGGCCATCGGCGCGTGCGGGTGCGATGGGGCTCACCGGGCTCGGATCTCCGCGAGTGGAACGCCCCATGCCGTGCGGCGCAAGGGACATGCGTATGCCACCAAGCCTCGGCCTTCTGAGTCACGCGTCGGACGGCCGCCGCCGCTGGTGCGCGGCGGCGGCCGTGGTCGCGAGGACGCGAGGCCCCCCGGCCATCGTGTCCGCGCGCGCTGCCCTCCGCGGCGGCGGGGTTGCGGGAGCACCCCGAGTGGAAACGCCGGGAGGACGGAAGCTGGAGCCGCGATCTCCGGCGATGCGGCTCCGGCCGGCCTCGATTGCGACTCGGGGGCTGGGAGCCTGGGGAGGGGACTCGCGGTTCCGTCGATTCCGACACGGACGAAGTCCCGCCTGCCCTGTCGGGAGCCTAGAGCCGTTGCAGGGCGAGCGGAACAGGGCCTGACGTACGCTCCTCCCCTCGCTGCGGCTTCGGCACCTGGCACCCGGCAGCGGCAGTCGGCAGTCGGCGGGGACGGTGTCCACGCGCCCGGGCACCTCCTCGGTCACCCGCGGCGCTCGCGGTCCCGCCGGTCCTCGCGGTTCCGGCGCGCTCGGTGCTGACGGTTGTAGCGGCGGTCCCAGCGGTCATGACGCTCCCGGCGGTCCCGGTATTCCTGGTAGTCACCGAAGTCCGGCCGGCCGACGCGGCCCGAACCCCCGCCACGGCGGCCGTGACGGGTGGCTCCGAAGACCAGAACAGCTGCGGCGACCCACCAGATGGGGTTGAGGAAACCGAAGCCGAACAAGACCACGATCAGAACGACAAGCAGAACGAACACAGTGGGCCTCCCCGGGAGCTGAACACAGCATCGAAACCGGGGACCGGGGCGTCACACACACCATAGTCCTGCCCGAGGACAACCGACAGCGCGCGGGACAGGCGTCCACAGCCGACACCTTCACCGAGGTCACCGCTTTCACCCCAGCAAGCCCAGGCCCGCCTCCAGCCCCGGAACTCCCCTATGCCGATGTCGTGTTGCCAGGGGAGGACGCCGGGCGTTCACTGACAGCCCACGGCGTAGGGCCATGCCACTCCGGATCGTTCGGTCGAGTATTCCCCTTCCCGCTCCGCCCTGCCCCCGCGGAACCACGACTTCCCGCGATCCGGAGGTCCGGCGATGTCACGCGAGCGCTGAAGCCGTCCGGCTCCCTCCGAGCCGCGAACCAGACCGCCAAGAGGTCCGCCCGGACGATGCCCGAGCCGCGCTGACCGCAGTATCGTTGGTTTTGGGTTGGTTCACTCTCACGTGCAACCGCCCGGAAGGGCGGCTCCGGCGTGTTTGCGCCGGAGCCGTTGGACTCGCGGCTCGCGAGGGTGCCCCGGTCCGGTCCGAGCCGACCCTTGGAACCCACGCCAGGTCGACCGTCTGTCGGCCGGTTCAGGACCGAGCAGGACCCGTACGAACTGCTGCTGCTCTCCCGCACCGGTGGCCGTCGGGACCTGTTGGTGATCCCACCCGAGACCGAGGCCGTCCCGGCCGGTGTTCGGAACCGGTGTCCCGACAGGGGCCGTCCGACCTGCCGCGGGAGTAACGTGGAGGCATCGAGAGTACTTCGCACACCGGCCGCCATGCCGATGTCGTTCTCGGCGAGTGACGACACCGGGCCGCCATCCCGAGCAGCGGCCGGAAGACGGGTACGCGCGATGTCCGCGACCACCGACCAACCTCCACTGCGGATCGTGCCCTTCAGGGCTCCGACCGCTCGTCTCGCGCTGAAGACCGTCAGCACCTCCCGAGGACCTCTCGACGGAGCCTAGTGGCCCCGCTCCCGGGATCTGACGGACGAACTCTCCACTCTGGCCGACGTACTGGACCCCCTGTCCGGACGGATCACCCGGATCGCCGTCAACCCGACGTACTGGCCGGCCATCCCGGACACCGTGCCCGTCAACGGTCATATGGTGAAGGTCGGCTGGTTCACCACGGAGCTGGACCCCCACAAGATCCTGCTGCTCTCCCACACCACCGGCACCTGGAACCTTCTGGTGGTACCCCCGGAGACCAGCGCCCCGGCAGCCGGCCGCCTGATGACCGCCGCGAGCGACAGCTCCGGCCCTCCGACGACCGCAAGCGCGCTCATGGCCGCGGAACACGCCCTCCACGGCGGTTCCATGGCTGACCGGCACCACGATTCCGAGGAACCCTGGGAGTACGGGGATGACACCTCCTCGGACCGGGCAGCCATCTCCCGGCGGAGCCGCCTGGTCACGGTGAAGTGAGCCCCGAGGTCACCGCCGTGGCCTTCCGCAACTCCGGGGCCGGACGCCGTGTTTACCCCGTCGACTCCTGCTGGCACCATGCCGAGTCCGGGGATCTACGTCCCGCGGCCCCGGGGGGAGAGGCTCAGATGTCAGAGGTGTACTTGCGCAGGCTGTCCCGATGGCAGGCCGAGCAGCAGCGGGACGCCGTCGCGGACGTCCACGTCGCGGCCTACCATGGGGCCGCCGGCGCCGAATACCGCGACCGCCAAAGCTTTCTGAGCCGCTTCGAGCAGCATGTGCAATGCCCGGCCTTCGACATGGTGGTCGCTGACATGGGCGGCCTGGTCGGCTGCGCCTACGGGTTCCGGATCGCCCGTACCGGAGACTGGTGGTCGAGCCTTCGAGGAGAGCTGCCCACGGACATCGAGGAACTCACCGCCTCGGGCCGGACGTTTCAGCTGGCCGAGTTGATGGTGCTGCCGGCCCACCGCCGTGGTGGCATCGCAACACGCCTGGGTGAGTGGCTGCTGGCCCGCCTCGACACCGATCTGGTCGTCGCGGCCGTGGACCGGTCCGGCGACGACGGCCGCGAGAACGCGGCGGCGGGGACCTTGCACGCCTGGGGCTGGTCGAAGCTCGGCGCATTCGAGTCCCATGTCCCTTCGGACTCCGGATCCGATGCCGGTTCCGGCGGGGCGAGAGCCACCCGAGAGGTGTGGATCCGCAGGCCGCCGCCGTGATCCCGCGCCGTCCCGGGAAGTGAGGCGTCGCTCAGCGGCGCAGTTGACGGATGGTGCCGCCCACGCCGTCCCGCAAGCAGAGAAGCTCCCGCATGGGCCTGCCACGGACGAGCCGCCCGTGTGGCGCGGGCGGCCGGAACCGTCGCCCGTCATCGGGCGCCGACCGCCGCGGCGACCATGAGCGGCTCGGCGTCCGCCGCGTCGACCTCCGGCGGCACGACCAGCAGGCCCCTGAGGCCCGAGCCCTGGCCGAGCAGGCAGATGGTGTGCCGGCCGTGCGACCCGGCCGACCTGCGCAGCCGAACGACATGGTTGGCCACGAGCATGCGTCCGGGCGACATCGGCCACATCTCGGTGTTGACCGTCACGGCGGTGATCTGTCCCCACAGGCGGGGCAACGCGCCGATCAGAAGCGGGAGTTCGACGAGGAGATCGCGCGAACGGGGCCACCATGCCCCGTCGATGCGCCGCGGCAGGGCACTGTGCGGCGCCAGCCGCACGCGGGCGAGGGGCGGGAACGGCAGGGGTTCGAGGACGGCGGCCATGGAAGCTCCTGTCTGGGGGCACGCCTTCGGCGTGCCGATGGCTCGCGCGCCGTGACCCGGCGGTGAGCGGGACGGCTCGGTCGAGCCGGGCGACGGGCAGGGCTCCTTGAACTCGGTGGCCTGGGTGCGAACCGTGCGGCCGGGCACTCGGGCTGCCTTGGTGTGCGGGTGTGCGGGCCCTCAGTCGATGGCCCCGCTCCCATGGTCACGGTGCTCGTCATGGACGAGGCACCGGCGGAAGGCGCTGGCGGCACCACGCTCCGCCTCGAAATGGGCGTCGGCGGTTCGGTCCCTGCGTCGTCGGCCCGCATACCCCGACTGGACCGGCTCGACTTCGGACGCCGTACAGCCGAGCAGAGGGCGAACGCGGTCGGCCGTCATAGGGCGAAACCTGCCCCGGGCCATGAGCCACCCGGCGTCGTCCTGCGCCGGGGACGAGACCGGCCCGATCACCGGCGTACGACGTGCCCTCGGTTCCCCCACCGTACTCCGCCCGCCGGGAAACGGGACTTCGGAGACCGCACGTCTTGCGGAACCACTGCACCCGCCCCTTCCCTTGCCGCTTTCGCAGGTCACCCCGCTTCCGGTGTCCGTGGAGGGGCCTGGCCAGAGGCACGATTCCGGGTCGGTCGGCCCGGCAGCCATGGAACGGGCCGTCTGGGAGCCACCCGCTCCCGGACGGCCCTGACACCACTGACCTTGCTCGGGGCCCCGCGTGGACCAGTCCCCCGCGGCTGAGGCCGACGCAGGGCTCGCGGGTCTCAGCCGGGTTACGGATAGGTGTATGTGTTCAGAGTGCTCACGGCAGCGGTGGGGTCGCCCAGGTCGTAGCGGTCGACAGCGAGGAAGTTGGGCTTCTTGCGTGCGGCCGGCTGGCAGAAGCGGCGGGCTCGGTCGGCGAGTTTGGTGTTGTCGGTGGCGGCGGTTCCGGAGATGGCGGCGTCGCGGAAGTGGTTCATGACGAAGAGGGGGCGGAAGCCCGGCTCGGTGCGGGTGAGCGGGACGTTCGTGCCCGCGTCGTACCAGCGGCTGTAGCAGGACCAGTCGGAGGAGCCGAGACCCGAGCCCATGGACCAGTAGTTCTCGACGGTCCATTCCCGCTGGTACATGACACCGAAGCTGTCCCGGGTGAGTCCGGCGGGCTCGTCGGAGGAACGGCTGTGGTCGGTGAAGATCAGCAGGCGCCGGCCTGCGGCGGTCAGTTCGGCGAGCTTCGGCCAGCCGTGCTCGCGCACACCGGTCAGGTCGGGGCGGTAGAGAACGTCGGACAGGCCGTTCACGCGGGCGAGTTCGGCGCGCAGGACGCCCGGATCGACGTAGTCCTCCAGGAACACGGTGACGAACTGGTCGGGGTGGTGCTTGAGGAAGTCGACCATGCGCTGGAGGTCGACCCACAGCGCGACCGGCCTGCTGACGAGGGTGCAGCTGTTGTGGCAGAGGATCGCGCCGTCCGGGGTCTGGTGCAGGTCGAGCATGAACCCGCGTACGCCGTCGGCGAGTTGCTGGTTGATGCCGCGCGTCTGATTGGGCACCAGATTGACGAAGGGCGGCGCGAATCCGCCGTCCACTCCGTTGGCGTAGGCGTTGTGGGTGGTGAGGAACGTGACCTGGTCCAGGGTGCGTTGGTCCTGGGACGGCATGGGTCGGGTCTCGGGCGCGACGGGGGTCAGATACCAGGTGGCGAGGCCACCCCGCGCACCGATCGCCAGCTGGGCGGGGTAGTTGGAGCCGGAGGGTTTGGCGCCGACCGTCAGATAGCGGTCCGTTCCGGGTGCCTTGAGCGTGTACTGGTCGGCGCCGCTCGGGGTCACCTCCCAGGCGGCGTCGGCGCTCGAACAGGCGACGGTCCGGGCCTGGTCGCCCGCGCGGCCCAGACAACTGCCCGCGCTGTCCGCGCTTTCGAGAACGGTCGCGGAACCGGCAGCGCGCAGGGTCCACCGCTGGTGGTCCTCGTTGCCCTTGGGGTTGTGCTGGACGACCGCGCCGGCACTGTCGGCGGCGTTCAGTCCCGTGGTCGCGCTCTGGACGAAATAGGCGCCCGCTGCCGGGACTTCGGCGGCGTCGGCGGGCGCGGGGACGGCGAGGACGGTGCTCAGTACGGCGGTGGCGGCGAGCAGGGAGCGTGGGCTCGGTCTCATGGCACGTGATCCCTTCCTGTGGGGAGCATGAGCATGCCATGTGACGGTGAGCGTCAACGGTACGGATCGCGTCAAGAGTCGGTCTCGCTGCCAGCCCAGAAGCTCCGCGGGCAGCCCTGCCCGAAGCACCGGCGCGGCGAGAGGGTGCGGCGAACGGGTGCGGAGGAAGACACCGGAGATCAGGCCCAACGCGGTTGCTGTGCACCGGCGTTCGCCCTCCGGGCCACATCAGGCAGTGCCTCCGGGCGACGTCGGGCAGTGCCCGTGGGGCGATGTCAGGTGGTTCCGGAGGGGGTGCCGGGGTGCGCGATCCGCGCTGCGAAGGCGGCGATGTCCGCGACTACGCGTTCGGGCTGTTCCCAGTGGACGACATGGCCGGTGCCCTCATAGGCGAGGAAATCGGCGCCGTGCACGGCGTTCAGGATGGTCTGCTGGTCTTCGCGGGACAGGTACTCGTCCTGATCGCCCCAGATGACGAGGGTGGGCACCAGGATGCCCGCGAGGGTCGCGCCCAGATCGGCGTCGAGGAGACCGCCCACCGTCTCCTCCCAGACGTACGCGGGGAGTTTGAGGCTCTCCTCGACCATGGTCTCTATGAACCCCCGGGCGATCGGGCGGGCCGCCGTCCCGGCCAAGAAGTCCTCGACGAACGCGCGGGGCACGGGATCCGCGAGACCTTCCAGTGACTCCCGCACCCCGGCTGCCGCCGGCTTGTCCGCGAGGGTCCCGGGGACGCCGAGCAGAACCAGACCGGCGATGCGGTCGGGGTGGCTGCCGGCGACGATCCGGGCCGGTACGCCACCGCTGGACGCCCCGACCAGAAGGGCTCGCGGGATGTCGGCCGCGTCGAGGAAGGCCACCAGGTCTGCGGCGAAATCGTCGGGAGTGTAGCCCTCGGGAGGCCGGTCCGCATCGCCGTGTCCGCGCTGCGTGGGGGCATAGCCGTGCAGGGACGCCGGAAGGCGCCTCAGGAGAGGCTCGAAGGACCACCAGGAGTCGGCCAGACCGTGCACGAAGACGACCGGTGTGCCACTGGGGTAACCGGCTTCGGCGTACGGGAGGGTGAGCCCTTCCCGCACCTGCGCGGACTTCAGGGAGATCACGGTCACGGCACCCTGCCTCCTTCCGCCCGGCCACCGGGTCCGGGAACCCGGGAGCGGAGAGCGAGCGGCGATCACTTCCGACAGTACCGAGGGGCGGCACGCGCCGCGCTGCGGGGAAGCCCGGCCGGGCCACCCGGATGAAACGGACGTGTTCGGTCGGGTGCTGCGCCAGGTGGGTGGCACGAAGGGCCGTGGGGGTGCCGCCCCTGCGGGGACCCCGTGTCCCGGGGCGGGCGCCTCCGCCGTACACAGGAGCGAGGGATGGGGTTAGTGTGTCCGTCGTACCGGACACGGGGTGCCCCCTCCAGGGGCTGAGATCACACCCGTCGAACCTGAACCAGTTCGTACTGGCGGAGGGATGTCTTCCATGCCATTGGCGCATGTTTCCGACGGGCTGCCCGTCGACAGCCGACCCGCCGTCTTCGACGGACGGATGCCTGCCGCACCCGGCGACCTGCGGGTGGAGGGGCACGGCATCGAGCCGGTCCCCGAGAACAACCGGTACGGCGGGGCCGGGCGCCTGTTCACCGTGTGGTTCGCCCCGAACCTGACGATGACGGGCGTGTTCACCGGCACCATCGGCATCGCGCTCGGCCTGGACTTCGGTACCGGCCTCGCGGCGGTCGTCCTCGGTACCGTGCTCGGCGCGCTGCCGACCGCCTACCTCAGCACCTGGGGTGGCCTCACCGGCACCGGCCAACTCCCCCTCGCACGGCTCGCGTTCGGCCGGGCGGTGGTGCTGCCCGGGATGCTCCAGTGGCTGTCCTCGGTCGCCTGGGACGCGCTGATCGGCCTGTTCGGCGGGGACGCGCTCGCGCGGCTGTGCGGTTGGCCGTTCTGGCTCGGCGTGCTGGTCATGATGGTTGCCCAAGGGGCCCTCGGAGTCCTCGGTTACGAAGCGATCCACCGTCTCCAGATCGTCATGACGTTCGTGCTCGCCGTCGCCTTCGCGGTGATCGCCTGGCGGATGCTGGACGGTGTCCACCCCACCGCGACCGGTGCCGCGACCGGTGCCGACCGCTCGGGCGCGTTCGTGCTCACCAGCACCATCGCGCTCAGCCTCTCGCTGTCCTGGGCGCCGTACGCCAGTGACTTCAGCCGCTATCTGCCGCGCGCCACCTCCCGCCCGCGGATGTTCTGGTGCACCCTGCTCGGCCTCGTCGTGTCCTTCGTCGCCGTTCAGGTCCTCGGGCTGTGGGGCGCGTCCGTGCTGACCGACCAGACGGCCGCGGGCGTGGACGAGTTGCTGGGCGGCGGGACGGCGGGCGCGTTCGGGCTGCTGGCCGTGGCGCTGGCGGCGGTGTGCAGCAACGCGATGAACGACTACAGCGGTTCGCTGGCCCTGCAGACCCTGGGCGTGCGGATACCGCGTCCGGTGGCCGCCGCGCTGGCCGCCGGGCTCGGCTTCCCCCTGGTGCTGTGGATGCACGCCGCCGACACCACGGCCCGCTTCCAGAACGTGCTGCTGTTCGTGGGTTATTGGATCCCCGGATTCGTCGCGATCGTTGTCGTCGACTGGATCGCCCGGGGGCGGGAGCGCGGCGGCGCCCCGGTGGATCTCGCCGTCGAGACCGTCCTCCCGCGTTCCGGACGGGCGTCGCTGGTGGCTTTCGTCGGGGCGTTCGGCGCGGCCGTGCCGTTCATGGACACGGGCCTGTACGTCGGTCCGGTGGCCGACACGCTGCACGGCGCCGACCTCTCCTACTACGTGGCGTTCCTCGTCGCCCTCGCCCTCTACGCCCCGCTGCGGCTGCGCCGCCGCGCCTAGGCCCGTCCGACGGGCCTGTCCGACGCGCCCGTTCGTCGCTTCGCCGGCCGGAAGGGACTCGCGCCCGACGCCGTATCCGAGAGGAACACCCCGCATGACCACGCCGCCCCGCGTCCTGACCATCGCCGGATCCGACTCCGGCGGAGGCGCCGGAATCCAGGCCGACCTGAAGACGATGCTGGCGCTGGGGGCCCATGGGATGAGCGTGCTCACCGCGGTGACAGCGCAGAACTCCGTTGGTGTGCAGGGTGCTTGGGAACTGTCCGAGGACGCGGTGCGCGCCCAGTACCGCAGTGTCGTCGACGACATCGGCGTGCAGGCCGTGAAGACCGGGATGCTCTCGTCGCCCGGCCTGGTCACCACGGTCGCCGCGCTGCTGTCCGACGTGGCCGCCCCGGTCGTCGTGGACCCGGTGAGCGTCTCCAAGCACGGGGACCGGCTTCTGGCCGACGACGCGCTGGACGCCGTACGGACCCGGTTGCTGCCGCGGGCGACGGTGGCCACCCCGAATCTCGACGAGGTCGCCCAACTCACCGGGGTGAAGGTGAAGGACGAGGAGGACATGCGCAGGGCCGCCGACCGGATGCTCGCCTACGGTCCCCGCTGGGTGCTGGTGAAGGGCGGCCATCTGCCGGGACAGGCCGTCGATCTGCTCACCGACGGAACGGCGGAGCACTGGCTGCGCGCGCCGCGCCACGACAACCGGCACACGCACGGTACGGGGTGCACGCTCGCCTCGGCCGTAGCGGTGGGCCTGGCCGAGGGACTGCCGGTGCCGGAGGCCGTTCGGCGGGCCAAGGAGTACGTGACCGCCGCCATCGAGGCCGGGTTCGCGCTCGGCGCCGGCATCGGGCCGGTGGACCACGGGTGGCGCCTGCGCCGGAACATCTGAGTCCGGCCACTCTCCCGACGGCACGGAGGATCCGGGTCCGGCCGCATTCCGACGGCACGGAACCCTTGGGTCCCGCCGCACTCCCGGCGGCGCGCAACATACGACTCCGACCGCCTTCCCGACGGCACGGAACCTCTGGGTCCCGCCGCCTTCCGGCGAGCTCAACGGCCGGGGCGGTCCGCTGCCCTGAGGTCCGGAGCGGCATGGTCCGGGCACCGCCCGAGGACCGGAGAGCCGGGTCCGGGCGTCACCCCGGAAACCGGAGCGGTCGGGTCCGGGCACCGTCCGGACACCCGGGCGCGCGATCTGCCGCACCACCTGCCTCAAACGGTGAACACCCCGCCCCCTGCCGTGCGTACTGATCGGCACAGCGACAGTCGTCTGCTCGCCCGTCAGGTACGCGGGTGGGCAGATCCGGATCCAAGGAGCACACCATGAAGGCGACCGCGCAGATCGGCGTCACAGGGCTCGCGGTGATGGGCCGCAACCTTGCCCGCAACTTTGCCCGGAACGGCTACACCGTCGCCGTCCACAACCGCACCCCCGCACGCACCAAGGCCCTGGTAGAGGAGTTCGGGCACGAGGGCGCCTTCGTGGCGGCCGAGTCGGCCGAGGACTTCGTGGCGGCGCTGGAGCGCCCCCGCCGCCTGATGATCATGGTGCAGGCGGGTGCGGCCACCGACGCCGTCATCGAGGAGTTCGCGCCGCTGCTGGAGACCGGCGACATGATCATCGACGGCGGCAACGCCCACTTCACCGACACCCGGCGTCGTGAACAGTCCCTGCGCGAGCGCGGCATCCACTTCGTCGGCGCGGGGGTGTCCGGCGGTGAGGAGGGCGCCCTGCACGGACCGAGCATCATGCCCGGCGGCTCCCCGGAGTCGTACGCATCGCTCGGCCCGATGTTCGAGTCGATCAGCGCCAAGGTGGACGGCGAGCCGTGCGCCACGCACATCGGCACGGACGGCGCCGGGCACTTCGTCAAGATGGTGCACAACGGCATCGAGTACGCCGACATGCAGCTGATCGGTGAGGCCTACGACCTGCTCCGCCGCGTCGGCGGCTACACGCCGGCACAGATCGCGGAGATCTTCCGGCGCTGGAACAAGGGCCGCCTCGACTCGTACCTGATCGAGATCACCGCCGAGGTCCTCGCGCACAAGGACGCCGCCACCGGGGAGCCGTTCGTGGACGTCGTGGTCGACGCCGCCGGGCAGAAGGGCACCGGCCGCTGGACCGTGCAGACCGCCCTCGATCTCGGCTCCCCGGTCACCGCCATCGCCCAGGCGACCTTCGCCCGCGCCGCCTCCAGCCAGGCCGGACTGCGCGCCGCCTACCAAGGCCTTCCGGGCGGCACCCACTGGGACCTGTCGGGAACGGAGGCGGAGCGGTTCACCAGCCAGGTCGAACACGCCCTGTACGCATCGAAGTTGATCGCCTACGACCAGGGCTGGAAGATGATCCTGGACGCCGCCGCCGAGTACGGCTGGGACATCGACCTCGGCGAGGTGGCGAAGATCTGGCGCGGCGGCTGCATCATCCGCGCCGCGTTCCTCGACCGTATCCGCGCCGCGTACGCCGTCGATCCGGGCCTGGTCAGCCTGCTCTCGGACGCGGGGTTCGCGACCGAGATCAAGGACGCCCAGGTTCCGTGGCGCGAGGTCATCTCCACGGCCACCCGCCGAGGCGTCCCGGTGCCCGCGTTCTCCGCGGCCCTGTCGTACTACGACACCCTGCGCGCCGACCGCCTGCCCGCCGCACTCACCCAGGGCCAGCGCGACTTCTTCGGCGCCCACACCTACCGGCGCACCGACCGTCAGGGCAGCTTCCACACGCTGTGGGGCGAGGCCGCCCGTGGGGAGACCGAGGTCCTGTGACCTCCGCCCGGCGATGAGCCGGTGCGGTGTGGGGCCGGACATCCGCGGCGACGGATGTCCGGCCCACACCGCGCAAACGGCGATACGGAGATAGAGAGTTGGGGAGTTACGCGGTCCCCCTCCGAGCCTGTCCGACAGTGCCCCCAGGCTACGGAAATGCTGGAAAAGCACCAGGCCAGAGCCCCTTCGCCGAAGGCGCTCAGGGTCAGATGCCGACCTGCGCGGAGGCAGTCGGCCCAGGGTGCCGGAACCGTGGCGACAGTGCGACGGGGGGCCCGCCGAGACCGCGCACAAGCGCGTAGCCGACAGTCCTGAGGCCTCCGGTTCCGGTGCCGGGCACCCGTCCGGAAAGCGCGTCCGCCCGTACGGTTACGGCACGAGATCCGCCAGCACGGCGGGGGCATCCTGCCTGGACCGCGGCCGATCGGTGTCAGGAGGGGGGCAGGTCGACCCCGTACAGCGTGCGGCCGCCGACGAGCTCCCGGCCGGTGACCAGTTCGGACGCGATGCGGATGAAGACGTCGCTGGGCGAGGTCACCCACGATCGGGGTCCTGTCCGGGTCAGGTGAGCATGCTCGGCGGGATCGTTCACGACCAGGGCGTGGCCCGTCACCACGACGCTCCAGCCGGAGTGCGCCACCGCGTCCACGGCGTCGGCCTCGAACGCCACCACCACACCGTCGATGGCGCGGGCCAGTTCCGAGTCGGCCGACGTCCGCAGCACTACGGACGACTCGGCGTCGAGACTGAAGTTGACGGGCAGGACCGCGGGCAGGGCGTTGCGCGTGTGGACGACCCTGCCGATGGGCGCCCCGCCGAGCCGGTCCAGGCATTCCTGCCTGCCGAGTTCACGAAATCCGTCGTGGGGATTCATCACCGGAGCCAACTCTCATGCGAGAAAGCGACACAGAGACAGAGCGACATATGGTTCATCCTGCGCAGGAGGGTGGAGCGGCACCAGGGCCCATCGGTCCCCGGCGGGCGGAGAGTGGCCGCTTCCCGGCGCCGGCGCGTACGGCGTTCCGATCCCTCACCGCGATCCACCGGGCCCGCATCGCGGTCCGGATCACCGCACGGCGATCCGGCGACCGGTGATCCTGTCCTGGTCGACGCGTACCCACAAGTCGCGGCCTTCGCCGCCGGCCCAGGGGCCGCTGTAGGCGAGGGCGTCGAGCCGGCGCACGACGTCGGGATCGGTCACGGCTCGGGCGCGGCCCTGGACGAGCACGCTCCAGCCCTGGCTGAGGGCCTCGTCGACGTGATCGGCCTCGAAGGCGACTCGGGATCCGACCGCCGTGGCGGGCGCCGAACCGGGCGCCGTCCTGAAGGTGACCACCCCGTCGATGAGGCTGTAGTTGACGGGAAGGACGACGAGTCCGTCCGGGGTGTCGGTGGCGATCCTTCCGACGCCGTGCGTCGAAAGCCGTGCCCGGCATTCGTCAGGGCCGAGTTCGACGAGTTCGGCGTGGTCGGCGGCCTGCCCGAGGCCCGGCGGGAGGTCGGCCCCGCCGCCGTGCAGGGCGGCGACACTGGTGTCCAGGGCGTCGGCGAGCCGGATCAGGACGCTCGTCCCGGGCATCGCGGTGGACTGCTCCTCCAGGTAGCGGAGATAGCCGGCTGCCGTGCCCGCGCGGGCGGCCGTGGCCTCCAGGGTCATGCCGAGTTCCTCGCGTCGGGCGGCGATACGCCGCCCCACGTCGCCCGGTGCGGTCGCGGCCGAAGCCGCCAGGGGGACGGGCCGCGGCACCTCCTCGACGCACGGTCTCACCTCGGCACCCGGATCCGCGTCGCCGCCCGGTGCGGCGTCGGTGCCCGGTGCCGCCTCGGCATCTGGTCCCGCGTCGCCGACGGGTGCCATGTCGGCACCCGGTTGTATGCCGCCGCCCGCTGCCATCCCGGCTCCCGGTCCCGCCTCGGTGCCCAGCCGCCTCGCGTCGACTCCCGGCCTCGTGCCCGACGGACCCCCGGGCGTGTCCTCGTCCCTCGGTGTCCCGCCGGTCATGGCCCATCCCGGTTGTTCGGACATGACCCGTCGTGTCTGTTCGGACATGACCCTTCGCTTCCTTCCGTCACAGCGTCCAGGCGATCGGGGCGGCCTGACGATCAGGGCGTCCTGACCGTCAGGACGTCGTGCTGCGGCTCGCCGAGGACCACCTTCAGCGCACCCGTGTCGGCGGCCCGCGCGAAGACGTCGTACGCCTCCTCCATGCGCTCCAGCGGGAATGTGTGGGTGACGAGGGAGGCCGCCGGGAGCCGGCCCGCGGCCATCATGCGCAGCAGAGTGGGGGTGGAGTACGTGTCGACCAGGCCGGTGGTGATCGTCAGGTTCTTGATCCACAGTCTTTCGAGGTGCAGGGTCGCGGGCCTGCCGTGCACGCCGACGTTGGCGACGTGTCCGCCGGGCCGGACCATGCGCGTGCACGCCTCGAAGCTCTCCGGGACACCCACCGCCTCGACGACGACATCGGCCCCGAGCCCGCCGGTGAGGTCGGAGACCAGCTGCTCGGCCTCCTCGCCGGCCATCGCGACCGCGTCGGCACCGAGACGCTTGGCGGCGTCGAGGCGGGCGGAGGCGAGATCGACGGCGATGATCCTCTCCGGCGAGTAGAGGCTCGCCGTCGCGATCGCGGCGAGTCCGACGGGCCCCGCTCCGACGACGGCGACGGTGTCTCCGGGGCTCACCCGCCCGTTGAGCACGCCGACCTCGTACGCGGTGGGGAAGATGTCGGCCAGCAGGACCGCGTCCTTGCTGTCCACCGCCCCGGGCAGGAGATACGTGGACAGGTCGGCGTGCGGTACACGGACGTACTCGGCCTGCGTGCCGTTGATCAGATGGCCGAGGATCCAGCCACCGCCGCCGCGGCACTGGCCGTAGGCGCCCTCCCGGCAGAAGCGGCAGCGGCCGCACGCCGTGATGCAGGAGACCAGGACACGATCGCCCGGCCGGACCGTCCGCACGTCGCCACCCACCTCGACGATCTCACCGACGGCCTCGTGGCCGAGGACCGTGCCGGGGGCGACCTCCGGGACGTCGCCCTTGAGGATGTGCAGGTCGGTCCCGCAGATGGTGACGGCGTCCACACGCACGATGGCGTCGGTGGGGTCCTGGATGCCGGGATCGGCCACGTCCTCCCACGCGGACCTTCCCGGACCGTGGAACACGAGTGCCTTCATGACGGCCCCTTCAGCTCGTGACATGACCTGGCATATACAGCCTGACCGGGGCAGATGTCCCGCGCATGGGCCGACCGGTCCCCACCGCGGGACCGGGCGGCCCCTGCCACCGCTCGCGCGCGCCGCGATCCCCTTGCACTGTTGGGGTGTAACGAGGAGGTGCGGTGCCATGCGCGGAGCACAGGGTGCGAGGCAGTGGTGCTGGCGCTGGCGGAGGAATCCGCTGCGTCGCCGTGACGACGTCTTCGAGGCGTGGATCGTGCTGATCGTCTGGATGGTCATGGTGCTGGGCGGCACCTTGGCCGGACTGGTGACGGCCCATGCGGCCGACGCGTCCTTCACCCGGCTGCGCCACGACCGCCACGCCATCCCGGCCGTCCTGGTCGAGAGTTCGGGTGCGGCGGTACCCGCCGGAGAGGGCGCGGTCTACGACCAGGTCCGGGCGAAGGTCCGATGGACCGCGCCGGACGGTTCCTCCCGTACCGGCCGCGCCCTGGTGGAATCCGGGCACAAGGCCGGAGCGCACGTCGTGATCTGGATGGACGCGAAGGGCCTGCTCGCCGCGGCGCCGCCGAGCGCGGGCGCGGCGACGGCCGAGGCGAGCCTGCTGGGCATCGGGGCCGCGGTGTCTCTCGGCGGCCTGGTCTTCGGGGCGGGGAGCTTCGCACGGTGGCGGCTCGACCAGCGCCGCTACGACCGGTGGGAGCGCGAGTGGGAGCGGCTCGGACCGCAGTGGGGGCACAAGACGCCGTGACTCGGCGCGCCTGCGCGCGCGGAAGGAGCAGATCGCCGTGACGACTCCGATGAGCCCAGCCGACCGCCCCGTGAGGGTGAGCGCCCGCCTCGACACGCCACTGTCCCGCTGGCTGTGGCTGGTGAAGTGGGTCCTCGCCATTCCGCACTACGTGGTGCTGTTCTTCCTCTGGATCGCCTTCAGTGTGGTGAGCGTGATCGCGTTCTTCGCCATCCTGTTCACCGAGCGCTACCCCCGCGCGCTCTTCGACTTCAACGTCGGTGTGCTGCGGTGGAGTTGGCGGGTCGCCTACTACTCGTACGGCGCGCTCGGCACCGACAGGTATCCACCGTTCAGCCTCGGTGAGGAACCGGACTATCCGGCGCGGCTCGACATCGCCTACCCGGAACGGCTCTCCCGTGGCCTGGTGCTGGTGAAGTGGTGGCTCCTGGCCATTCCGCAGTACATCATCGTCGGCTTCTTCCTCGGCGGCTCCCACCTCGTCTGGTGGGACGGCGGCCTGGTCGGCCTGCTGACCATCTTCGCCGCCGTCGCCCTGGCGTTCACCGAGAAGTACCCGAAGGACCTGTACGACCTGATCATGGGCCTCAACCGGTGGGTGCTGCGCGTGACCGCCTACGCCGCCCTCATGACCGACGTCTATCCACCGTTCCGCCTGGACATGGGCGGCTCGGAGGAGAACCCGGTGGAAGTCGGAACGCAGCAGGGCCGGTGATCGT
This sequence comes from Streptomyces sp. NPDC005141, assembly GCF_053599975.1. Classification (NCBI taxonomy): domain Bacteria; kingdom Bacillati; phylum Actinomycetota; class Actinomycetes; order Kitasatosporales; family Streptomycetaceae; genus Streptomyces; species Streptomyces sp. NPDC005141. The sequence continues at coordinate 92,483 of NZ_JBSFYW010000004.1, forward strand.
CAGGTGCTACGCGCGAAGGGCCCCGGGGGTCGAATAGCCCCGGGGCCCTCGGCCGTCGGTCGGCGACGCGCGGTCACGGGGCGTGGCCGGAGCGGTCAGTCGTGCGGGATCACCGCGACCGGTGCGGTGGAGTGGTGCAGTAGCTTGGGTCACCGGTCCGATGTGGGTGCCGACCGGGGTCTGCCGGTTGCGGCGCCCGACCACGACCAGCGCCGCGTTCCGCGAGGCGTCCACGAGGTGCGGAGCCGCGCCGCCGATCACGGCCTGCTCGCGCACCTCGACGCCGGGGAACTTCTCGCGCCAGGGGCCCAGGACCTCGGTCAGCCGCTGCTGCGCCTGGGCGATCAGCTGCGCGTTGACCGCCGCGTCGGTGGCTCCGCTGTAGCCGTAGTAGGGCGGCAGACTCCAACCGTGGACGACGCGCAGGGCGGCGGCTCCGCGGGCGGCGGCTCGGAAGGCGAACCCGAGCACGGAGGCGTCCGGGTGCTCCAGGTCGAGGCCGAGAACGACATCCTCCCTCCCGGGCGCTTCCTCGGGCAGCGCTCCGGCTCGTACGAGGACGACAGGCGTCCAGGTCCGGGCCACCACCGATTGCGCGACGGAACCCGTCAGGAAACCGGCGACCCCGCTCAGGCCCCTGGACCCGAGAACCAGCAGCTCGGCGTCCTCGGCGGCGGCCAGCAGAGCGGTGACGGGCTGCTCGGCGACGCGCTCCGCGGCGACGGACAGGCCCGGGTGGCCCGCGATGAGCTTCGCCGCTGTCTCGTGCGGCAGGCGTTCGGCCCACGCGCGCTGCGGGTCCTCCGCCGGCGGCGGAACCGCGACACCGGCCGACGGGCCGTACACGTAGGGGTGCCACAGCCAAGCGTGCACGAGACGCAGACGCGTGTCCGTGAGCCGGGCTTCGCGCGCCGCCCACTCGGCTGCCGCGAGGCTCTCGGGCGAGCCGTCAAGACCGACGACGATGGTGCGGGACATGTGAGGACCTCCTTGAGGGATGCGTGACCAGTCTTGTGCTCGCACGGCTGCGGGAGGAGGGGCCGCTGGTCCTCGACGGGGGCCAACCGGCCCATGTGGCAACGGACTTCACGCCGGACCTCGCACCCTGCCGGGACGGTTTCCCCAGGCCGACCGGCCCCGGCCACGGCCATGCGGCCCGCAGTCGGGGCCGGGTGGCCCATGGCGACGGGCGGGGCGCGGGAAGAGATTGGGGGTGGAAGGGTCGCGCACCAGGAAGAGGCAGATCATGAACACTTCCACCACGTCCACCATGCTGCGGGCGCTGCCCGTCGAGCACCGGGAACGGCTGCTGCGGCTCGCCCGCGAGGTGTCGTTCCCCGAGAGCACCCGGCTGTTCGAGGAAGGCCGCCACGCCGACCGGTTCTGGATCATCCGGACCGGCACGGTGGCCCTCGACCTGCGGGTGCCGGGTCGCCGCGCGGCCGTCATCGAGATCCTCGGCCACAACGAACTCGTCGGCTGGTCCTGGCTGTTCGCCCCGCACACCTGGCATCTGGGCGCCGAGGCGACGAGCCCGGTGCGCGCCTACGAATTCGATGCCGATGTGGTCCGGGCGACGTGCAAGGCCGATCCGGTGCTGGGGATGGCCGTGACCCAGTGGGCGGGCGAGATCGTCGCCCACCGGCTCCAGTCGGCCCGGACCCGGTTGCTCGACCTGTACGCCCCCTACGGCAGCGGCGACGCGCGCTGACCGCGGTCGTCGCGCTGACCCGCATCACCGGAACCGACCGAGGAGCCGGCGTGCTCTGCAGTCCGCACATCCGGACGGACCGCCCGGCGGAGTGAGGTGGCCGGAAGGCTCGGATTGGGCCGGTCGGCCCTAGTGCGTTCGGGCCCGGCGCGTGATGATCGTCGTGAGCGGGCTCACGGTCCGTGGTCCATCACTGAACAAGGGGTCGTCATGGCCGAGGCGCGTACGTTCTCCGAGGAGAAGCCGATCCGGGTCTTCTTGCTGGACGACCACGAGGTGGTACGCCGTGGTCTGACGGACCTGCTGGACGCCGAACCGGACATCTCGGTGGTCGGCGACGCGGGCAGTGTCGAGCACGCCCTGGTGCGCGGCCCGGCACTGCGCCCGGACGTGGCGGTCCTCGACGTACGTCTGCCGGACGGCGACGGCATCAGCGTCTGCCGGGAGCTGCGCAGCCAGATGCCCGAGCTGTCCTGCCTGATGCTGACCTCGTTCGACGACGAGGAAGCCCTGCTCGACGCGATCATGGCCGGCGCGGCAGGCTATGTGCTGAAGCAGATCAAGGGGTCCGACCTGGTCTCGGCGGTCCGCACGGTCGCGTCCGGCCAGTCCATGCTCGACCCGACCACGACCACCCGGCTGATGCGCAAGCTGCGCACCGACCCGGCCGAGGAGCCGGCCCTGTCGCCCGAACTCGCCAGTCTCTCGCCGCGCGAGCGGGACATCCTCGCGCTGATCGGGGACGGACTCACCAACCGCGAGATCGGCAAGAAGCTCTATCTGTCCGAGAAGACGGTGAAGAACCACATCTCCCGGCTGCTGGCCAAGCTCGGCGTGCAGCGCCGTGTCCAGGCCGCGGTGCTGGCCAACCAGTTCGAACATCCCGAAGCGGCCGACCACCACCACACGCGCTGAGTTCTGGAGCGGCCGACCATCACGCCACGCGCCGACTCCCCGAAACGGCCGAGCATCGCGCCACGCGCCAACTCCCCGAAACGGCCGAGCATCGCGCCACGCGCCAACTCCCCGAAACGGCCGAGCACCGTCCCCCACGCCGACTCCCCGAAACGGCCGAGCACCGTCCCCCACGCCGACTCCCCGAAACCGCCGAGCACCGTCCCCCACGCACCGTGCCCCGGATCGGCGGGCGCTCAGCCGGGCGCGGAAGCGCCGTCCGGAGCGACCGGTACCCGCCACACGAGCCGTGTGCCGCCACCCTCCTCACGCTCGCCGAGCGTCAGGGTCCCGGCGAGGGCGGCGGCCCTCTCCTCCATGTTCTTCAGCCCGCTGCGCGGCCCATCGGCCGCCACACCGCAGCCGTCGTCCGCGACCGTGAGCGTCAGTTCGCCCGCGGCCAGCCGGAGCCGGACGTCGACGGCGCGGGCGCCGGAGTGCCGGGCCACATTGCTCAGGGCCTCCCCGAGCACCGCCGCCGCGTGGTCCGCGACGCCGCCGGGAACGTCGGTGTCGACGAGGCCCTCGATCCGCAGCGCGGGAGCGAACCCGAGGGAGAGCGTCGCCACCTTCACCGCCTCGGCCACCCTGCGGCGCAGCCCGCTGCCCTCCGGGGCGGCGCCGTGGGTGCGCAGCCCGAAGATGGTGGAGCGGATGATCTTGATGGTGTCGTCGAGGTCGTCCACGGTCCGCGCCAGACGCTCCCGGCCCTCGGGGTGCTCCATGAAGCGCAGCGTGCTCTGCAGCGTCATCCCGGCGGCGAAGAGCCGCTGGATGGCCAGATCGTGCAGATCGCGCGCGATCCGGTCCCGGTCCTGGAACAACGCGATCTGTTCGGCGTCGCGTCGCCGCTCGCCGAGCTCCAGTGCCAGCGCGGCCTGGTCGGCGAACGCGAGCAGCGGCCCGGTGGCCGCCTCGTCGAAGGGTGTCCCGCCCGGCACGCGCCCCAGCAGGAGTACCCCGCGCGCCTTGCCGCCGGCGCCCAGGGGCACGGCCGCCACGGGACCGAGGCCCGCCCACTGCGGGCCACCGCCCGCCGCGCGCTCGTCGTGCGCGATGTCGTCGCTGACGACCGGTTCGGCGGCGGTCAGCGCGGCCGCGACGATTCCGTCCCGGGGGGACAGCACCAGTCCGCCGAGCCGCTCAGCGCCCAGACCGACGGCGAGCGCGGGGCGCAGTGCCTCCTCGCCCGGCGGGCGTTCCGCGATCATCCCCATGTCGGCGGAGAGAATCGTCCGGGCCTCTTCGACGATCAGCTCCAGCACCTCCGTGCTCGGCGCGCCGGTCAGCAGGATGCTCGTGACCTTCCCGCCGGCCCGCTGCCACAGCTCGCGGAGCCTGGTCTCCTCGTACAGGCGCGCGTTCTCGATGGCCACGCCCGCCGCCACGGCGAGCGTGGACAGGACGGCCTCGTCCTCGGCGTCGAACTCCTTGCCGCCGCGCTTCTCGGTCAGGTACAGGTTCCCGAACACCTCGTCGCGGACCCGGATCGGTACGCCGAGGAAGGAGTGCATCGGCGGGTGGTCGGGCGGGAAGCCGTACGAGGCCGGGTGGTCCGAGAGCTCCGGCAGCCGCAGCGGTTCCGGGTGCCGGATCAGTTCGCCGAGGATGCCGTGGCCGCTGGGCAACGCCCCGATCCGCTCGCGGTGCTCGTCGTCGATGCCGACGGTCAGGAATTCCGAGAGCCTGCGGTCACTGCCGATCACGCCCAGCGCGCCGTACTCGGCGTCCACCAGTACCGTGGCGGCCTCGACGATGCTCCGCAGCACCTGCTGCAGGTCCAGCTCCCGGCCGACCGACAGCACCGCCTCCAGCAGACCGTGCAGACGGTCCCGGGTCCCGCGGACCGCGTCGATGCGCACCTGAAGCTCGCCCAGCAGCTCGTCGAGTCGCAGGTTCGGCAGGTGCTGCTCCGAGCGTTCGCGCCCGTCCGCGCTCATCGCATCCTCCGGCCGGCACAGCAGAACAGGTCACCCCGGCCCCTGTCATCACCGTACCGTCCGAGGATCGGTCGGCATCTCCACGCGCGCGGGGTTCGGAGTCCGGGGCCGACCGGGTGCGCCGCATGGGCCTGTCGGCCCCGCTCCCAGCCCTCGCCGGATCCGTCCGACCCCTGTGCGCGGCGGGTGGAGCGGGTGGACGGTGAGGGCGTACTTCCCGCACGAAGGTGTTGCTCGCGGACGATGAAGGGTGCACCGCCATGGCGCAGCCGATCGCTGTCGATCACGACCCCGGGCACGAGAGACTCCGGCCGGTGGTGCTCGGCATCGATGCCCGCCGTCCCCGCGACGCCGTCACCGGCTTCGCCTTCGATGCCGCGCTGCGGCGCGGCGCGCCGCTGCACGCCGTCCATGCCTGGCACCTTCCCGCTCCCTCGGGACCCTCGCTGCCGGTCGCGCCGCCCGAGGCGGACCGGGGCGCCTGGGAGGACGAGGAGGTCCAGCTGCTGGCGGACGCCCTGCGGCCGTGGCGCGAGAAGTATCCACGAGTACGTGTCTACGAGGACGTCCGGCTCCAGAGCCCGGCGACCGCTCTCGTCCATTCCTCGGATGCGGCCGGGCTTGTCGTCGTGGGCCGCGGTGGCGCGGCGCTCGGGCCCACGCTCAAGGCCGTACTGAGCCATGCCAGGTGCCCGGTGACGGTGGTCCCGTACTGACGCGGGCGTGCGGTGAGCATCGCCCTGTCACCGGCCAAGCTGCCACCTGCTGTCACTGGTCAACGGTCGCGGGGTCAACGGTCGCGGGTCACCGTTCCGGCAGTGTGAGGGTGCAGGACTCGCCCGGAGCGACCGAGACGGTTCGGTCCGTCAGCGCGATGTCGATCGGGGGCTCGTCCGAGTCCGGCACGCTGACGCTCAGCCTCCCCGCACTCAGGCGTAGTTGTACGCCCCGATGGCCTCGGTAGCGGATGGTGAAGTGGTACTCGGACAGCTCCGGCAGCGGGACCGGGTCGAGCCGCAGCGCTCCGCCGCGGGTCTCGAGGCCGGTCAGACCGCGCTGGACGAGATCGAGGGTGCCCGCCATGGCACCCAGGTGGATGCCCTCCCCCGTGGTACCGCCCTGCAGGTCGGCGATGTCGCCCAGCAGGGCTTCGTGAACGTACGTCCAGGCCTCGGCGCGCCGGGCCCGGACCAGCACCCAACCGTGCACCAGGCTGCTCAGTGTCGAGCCGTGGCTCGTACGGCTCAGGTAGTGGTCGACGGTGCGGTTCCAGAGGGTGTCGTCCATCTCGTGCCCGAGTCGGCGGAACAGGCCGCCCAGTTCGGCGGGCGAGAAGAGCTGGCCCAGCATCAGCACGTCCGCCTGCTTCGAGGCCTGGTAGCGGTTGACGCTGTCGCCCTCGGCCTCCAGGATCCGGTCGAGCCGCCGGATGTCGCCGTACCGTTCGCGGTAACCCGCCCAGTCGAGTTCCGCCAGGTCGCCGTAGCCCTCGAACTGGCTGATGACCCCGGCGTGGAACGGTACGTGCAGTCGGCGCGACACGTCGTCCCAGAGGGCGAGTTCGGCGGAGTCCAGCCCGGTCCGCTCGACGAGGTCCCGGCGGACGAGTTCGGGCAGCTCGCGCAGCGCGTCGAGGGTGCGGGCGAGCACCCAGGCGGCCATGACATTGGTGTACGCGTTGTCGTCGAGCCCGGGTTCGTCGGCACCCGGGTAGGCGTCGTGGTACTCGTCGGGTCCGACGACACCGCGGATGCGATAACGGCCCAGCGAGGCGTCGTACTCGGCGAACCCGGCCCAGAAACGGGCGATCTGCACGAGCATCTCGATGCCCTTGGTGTGCAGGAACTCGGTGTCGCCGCTCGCTTCGCAGTACTGCCACACGTTGTACGCGATCGCCGACCCGACGTGGTGCTGGAGATGCGAGTGGTCGGGCAGCCAGCGCCCGGAGCGCGGGTTGAGGTGCAGCTGCTGGGTCTCCTCGCGCCCGTCGCTGCCGCTCTGCCACGGGTACATCGCGCCGGTGCGGCCGGCGTCCTGGGCCGCCCGGCGGGCCCGTTCCAGGCGGCGGTGGCGGTAGGTGAGCAGGGCGCGGGAGACCTCGGGGAAATGGAGGTTCATGTACGGCAGCACGAACAGCTCGTCCCAGAAGACGTGCCCCCGGTAGGCCTCGCCGTGCAGCCCGCGGGCCGGGACACCGACGTCCAGCTCCGCGGTGTGCGGGGAGAGCGTCTGCAGCACATGGAACAGATGCAGGCGCAGGATCGGACCGACGCTGTTCGGGATGTGCATGTCCGCGTTGCGCCACAGCTGTCGCCATGCGGTGCGGTGCGTGTCCAGCAGCGTCCCGAAGCCGGCGGCGCGGCCGACCCGGTCGAGGGCCGCGTGCAGCGGGTTCTTGATCGCCGGGTCGCGGGAGGTGTGCAGGGCGACCGTCTTGTCCACGGTCACGGTCCGGCCGTCGGCCAGGGTGAGCCGGAGCAGCTGGGCGGCGCGTCCCGGGGTGTGCGCGTCGGTGGCCCGGGCGGGCGCGTCGACGACGGTACGGGCGGCCAGGGCGACCCGGATGCCGGAGGTGGTGGTGCGGCAGCGCAGCCAGACCGTGTCCGGTGGGCGGGTGCCGGTGCGCGGGTGGGTGAGGTGGCGGGAGGCGAGTGAACTGTAGCGCTCGACTCCGCTGTTGGTGACCGTTCCGTCGAGCGCCGATTCGATCTCGACGGGGCCGGACCAGCCCTCGGCGGTCACCTCCGTGCGCAGCAGGGCGAGGTGGGGATCGGCCATGTGGACCAGGCGCAGCTGGCGTACGGCGAGGCGCCGGCCCTCCTCGTCCTCGTAGCGCGCGGTGCGCTCCAGGGTGCCCGCGCCCAGGTCGAGGCGCAGGTGGTGGTCGAGCAGCCGGTGGGAGTCGGGGGTGAGCCAGGTCCCGGTGTCGGTCCGCAGCCGGAGCGGCAGCCAGTTGGGGAGATTGACCATGTCCTCGTTCTCGACCCGGCGCCCGGCCACGTCCGAGGTGAGACGGTCGTAGCAGCCCGCCGCGTACGTGCCCGGGTAGTGGACGGAGTCCGCGGCACACTCCGGGGCGGCGCCCCGGGTCGCGAAGTAGCCGTTGCCGAGGGTGCACAGCGACTCGCGCAGGCGTTCCTGCGCCGGGTCGTAGCCGTCGTACTCCCAGGTGCCGTCGCGCATGCCTCCATCCTCCGGTACGGGCGCCGTGCCGTCCTCCGGGGCACGCTCGGGGACGGCGGGCGGGGGTCGTCAGCCGGTCCAGGTCCAGTCCGCCACCTCGGGGAGGTCGGTGCCGTGCTCGCGGATCCAGGCGTGGTGGCGGGAGCGGGCGTCCACCATCGTCTGGCGCACCGCGGCGGCGCGGGCGCCGAGGCCGGGGACGCGGTCGATGACGTCCATGACCAGGCGGTAGCGGTCCATGTCGTTGCGGACGACCATGTCGAAGGGGGTCGTGGTGGTGCCCATCTCCTTGTAACCGCGCACATGGAGGTTCTGGTGGCCGGTGCGGCGGTAGGCGAGGCGGTGGATGAGCCAGGGATAGCCGTGGTACGCGAAGATCACCGGCTTGTCCGTGGTGAACAGCCCGTCGTACTCGAAGTCGCTCATCCCGTGCGGGTGTTCCTCACGCGTCAGCAGCCGGGTCATGTCGACGACGTTGACGACCCGGAGGGCGAGTTCGGGCAGATGGCGGCGCAGCAGGCCGGAGGCGGCCAGGATCTCCTGGGTGGGGACGTCGCCGGCGCAGGCGAGGACCACGTCGGGCTCGCGGTCCCCGTCGCCCGAGCCCGCCCAGTCCCAGATACCGGCCCCGCGGGCGCAGTGGGCGCGGGCCTGGTCCATGGACAGCCAGTCGAAGCAGGGCTGTTTGCCGGCGACGACGACGTTCACGTAGTCGCGGCTGCGCAGCACGTGATCCGCCACGGACAGCAGGGTGTTGGCGTCCGGCGGGAGGTAGACGCGCACGACCTCGGGGCTCTTGTTGAGGACATGGTCGACGAAGCCGGGGTCCTGGTGCGAGAAGCCGTTGTGGTCCTGGCGCCACACGTGTGAGGTGAGCAGGTAGTTGAGGGAGGCGATCGGGGCGCGCCAGGCCAGTTCCCGTGAGGTCCTCAGCCACTTGATGTGCTGGTTGACCATGGAGTCGACGATGTGCACGAACGCCTCGTAGCAGGAGAAGAGACCGTGCCGGCCGGTGAGGAGATAGCCCTCCAGCCAGCCCTGGCAGAGGTGTTCGGAGAGGATCTCCAGGACACGGCCGTGCCGGTCGAGGTGTTCGTCCACCGGCAGGGTCTGCGCCTGCCAGGCCTTGCCGCTGGCGCCGAAGACGGCGTCCAGACGGTTGGAGGCCGTCTCGTCGGGGCCGACCAGGCGGAAGTCGCGGCGTCGCGCGGTCTCCCGCATGACATGTTCGAGGAGGTCGCCCAGTACCCGGGTCGGCTCGTGCAGGGTGACGCCCGGCTTGTCGACGGGGACGGCGAATCGCTCCAGGGGCGGGAGCGGCAGATCGCGGACGAGGAGGCCGCCGTTGGCGTGCGGGGTGGCGCCCAGCCGGCGGGAGCCGGCGGGTACGCAGGCCAGCACGTCGGCGACCGGCCGTCCCTCGGCGTCGAAGAGTTCCTCGGGACGGTAGGAGCGCAGCCAGGTCTCCAACTGCCGGAGATGTTCGGGGTTTTCGCGGACTGCGGCCAGCGGCACCTGGTGGGCGCGCCAGGTGCCTTCGACGGGCTTTCCGTCGACCTCCGCGGGGCCGGTCCAGCCCTTCGGGGTGCGCAGCACGATCATGGGCCAGCGTGCCCGCTCGGCCACGCCGTCCTCGCGGGCCGTGCGCTGGAGAAGGGCGATCCGTTCCAGGGCCTGGTCGAACGCGGCGGCCATGGCGCGGTGCACCCGCAGCGGCTCGTCGCCGGTCACATGGATCGGGTCGTGACCGTACCCCCGCAGCAGTTCGTCGAGTTCGGACTCCGGGAGCCGGGAGAGCACCGTCGGGTTGGCGATCTTGTAGCCGTTGAGGTGCAGGATCGGCAGGACGGCGCCGTCGTGGACCGGGTCGAGGAACTTGTTGGAGTGCCAGGACGCGGCGAGCGGTCCCGTCTCGGCCTCGCCGTCGCCGATGACACAGGCGACGAGCAGTTCCGGGTTGTCGAAGGCGGCGCCGTAGGCGTGGGCGAGGGAGTAGCCGAGTTCGCCGCCCTCGTGGATGGAGCCGGGTGTCTCCGGCGCGACATGGCTGGGCACGCCGCCGGGGAAGGAGAACTGCCGGAACAGTTTCCCCATGCCCTCGGTGTCGCGGGACACGGTGGGATACGTCTCGCTGTAGGTGCCCTCCAGCCAGGAGTTCGCCAGCACGGCCGGGCCGCCGTGCCCGGGGCCCCATACGCACAGCGCGTCCAGACCGCGCGCCTTCACGACACGGTTCAGATGGGTGTGGACCAGGTTGAGGCCGGGCGAGGTGCCCCAGTGGCCGAGCAGCCGGGGCTTGATGTGCGCGGGCGTCAGGGGCTCGGTGAGCAGGGGATTGGCGAGCAGATAGATCTGCCCCACGGCAAGGTAGTTGGCGGCTCGCCAGTGGGCGTCCAGGGTGCGCAGTTCCTCATCGGTCAGTACGGTGCTGTCCTGGTGTTCGACCTTGGTCATGGTGACTCCGTAAGTCATCGGGGTACGTCGGCGAGGCAGGTCAACGGGACGCTTCGCGAGAGGCGTCATCGGGCGAGGAGGCGGCATGGCCGGCAAGAAGACGGCGAAGGTGCCGCTTGCGGCGTACGAGCGGGAGCTGCTCCGACTGCAGACGGAGCTGGTCAAGCTTCAGGAGTGGGTGCGCACCGAGGGCGCCCGCGTGGTGGTGGTCTTCGAGGGTCGGGACGCCGCGGGCAAGGGCGGCACGATCAAGCGTGTGGCGGAACATCTGAACCCGCGCGTCGCGCAGATCGTGGCGCTGCCCAAGCCGACCGAGCGCGAGCGCACCCAGTGGTACTTCCAGCGGTACGTGGAGCATCTGCCGGCCGCCGGGGAGATCGTGCTGTTCGACCGGAGCTGGTACAACCGCGCCGGGGTCGAGCACGTCATGGGCTTCTGCACGAAGGAGGAGTACCAGCTCTTCCTGCGGCAGTGCCCGATCTTCGAGCGGATGCTGGTGGAGGAGGGCGTACTGCTGCGCAAGTACTGGTTCTCGGTGAGCGACGCGGAGCAGCAGAAGCGGTTCCGGCGCCGTCTGAAGGACCCGACGCGGCGCTGGAAGCTCTCCCCCATGGACCTGGAGTCGATCACCCGGTGGGAGGCGTACTCCCGGGCGAAGGACGAGATGCTGGTGCACACGGACATCTCGGAGGCGCCGTGGTTCGTGGTCGAGAGCGACGACAAGCGCCGCGCCCGGTTGAACATGATCGCCCATCTGCTCGACTCCGTTCCCTACCACGAGGTGCCACCGCCGGTCCTGGAGCTGCCCCGCCGGCCTGCGTCGACGGGCTATGAGCGCCCGCCGCGCGATCTGCAGACCTACGTCCCGGATCACGCGGCGAGCCTCTGAGCCGCTCATCCCCGTTGCGGCACGACGGCGACCGGGCAGGCCGCGTGGTGCAGGGCCGCGTGGGCGACCCGGCCGAGCTGCATCCCGGTGTGCCCGTGGCTGTCGTGCCGCCGGACCCCGACGACGAGCAGATCGGCCTCGGCGGAGGCCTCCAGCAGCACCTTGCGGGCGGTCCCCTCGGCGGTGCGACGGCGCACGTCCACGGCCGGATGGTCGGCCGCGGCCCCGCTCAGTGCCTCGTCCAGGAGGTCCACGGCCCGCTGTTCGTGACGCCGGGCGGGCTCCCCCGGCGTCAGCGGGTGGCCGGTCGTCGCGTGCGCGGGGCACCGCCAGGCCCGTACGGCTTCCAGCGTGACCCCGCGTTCCGCCGCCTCCCGGAAGGCGAAGCGGGTGGCCTCCTCGCCGCGCGAGGGGTCCCCGACCCCGAGGACGACCCGCCGGTACCGGCCGGCCCGGGCCTGGTTGTCGTGCCGGCCGCGCAGCACGATCACCGGGCAGTGGGCGCGGGCGGCGACCGTGAGGCTCACCGACCCGAGGAGCCTTTCGGCGATACCGCTGCGGCCCCGCGACCCGAGCACCAGCGCGGTGGCACCGAAGCCCTCCGTCAGCAGCATGCTCACGGCGTCCTCGGGCATGACCTCGGTGGTGACCTTCACGTCGGCGTCGCGGCGGCGGGCGCGTTCCGCGGCGGCCTCGACGATCGAGTCGGCCATGATCTGCTCCGAGGACCTGCCCAGCCCCTCTGCGAGGGCGGCGCCTTCGTAGCGTTCCCAGAGCGAGGCGTACACCAGGCGCAGGGGCAGACCGCGCAGGGCGGCCTCGTCCGTGGCCCAGTCCACGGCCCGCATGCCGGGCTCGGACCCGTCGACGCCCACGACGAGGGGCAGATCCACGGCCGTCAGCTCCCTTCGCCGAAGTCGAAGACGATCCGGGCCTGGATCCGGCCCTGCAGCACCTCGTCGATGGACTCGTTGACGGCGGAAAGGGGCCGGGACTCGCGGATGACCCTGGTCCTGCCCGCGGCGTGCAGCTCGAACACCTCGGCCAGGTCCTGCCGGGTACCGACGATGGAGCCGATCACGGAGGTGCCGTTCAGTACGGTCTCGAAGATCGGGACCGGGATCGTGCCGTGCGCCGGCATCGCGACCATGACGAGCTTTCCGCCGCGCCGCAGCCCGGTGTAGGCCGCGGAGAAGGCGGCCTCGTTCACCGCGAGCGCGAGCGCGGCGTGCGCGCCGCCGTGGCGTTTGAGGGCCTCTCCGGGGTCCTCCTTGCGGGCGTCGATCACGATGTCGGCGCCGAGTTCCGCGGCGAGTTCGAGTTTGTCGTCGGTGACGTCGATCGCCGCCACGGTCGCCCCGGCGATCTTCGCGTACTGCACGGCCAGGTGACCGAGGCCGCCGACCCCGGAGATGGCGACCAGCTGGCTGGGCCTGACGTCGGCGACCTTCAGGGCCTTGTACGTGGTGACACCGGCGCAGGTGAGCGGGGCCGCGTCGAGCGGGGAGATCCCCTCGGGCACCGGCTGGGCGAAGTCGGCCCAGGCGAGCATCTTCTCGGCGTAGCCACCGTCGCACCCGTAGCCGGTGTTGATCTGCTGCTCGCACAGCGTCTCCCAGCCGGAGAGGCAGTGCTCGCAGCGCCCGCACGCTCTGCCCAGCCAGGGCACGGCGACCCGCTGTCCCACCGCGAGATGGGTCACGCCGTCGCCCAGCGCCTCGACCAGGCCGACGCCCTCGTGTCCGGGGACGAACGGCGGGTTCGGCTTGACCGGCCAGTCGCCGTGGGCGGCGTGGATGTCGGTGTGGCACAGCCCGGAGGCCTCCACCCGAACCCGGACCTGGCCGGGTCCGGGTTCGGGGTCGGGACGCTCTTCGATGACCAGCGGCTCACCGAACGCTCGTACGACTGCTGCCTTCATGCGATGTCTCTCCTTGCGCGGTCGGCCCGCGATCGGTGCTCGGTCGGGGGCGGCCCGTGCTGATCAGGGGTGCGGGACGACGGCGACGGGGGCGGTGGAGTGGTGCAGTACGGCGTGGGTGACCGGTCCGATGTGGGCGCCGATCGCGGCACGGCGGGCACGCCGACCCACGACGACGAGCGAGGCTTCCCGGGAGGCGTCCACGAGGTGGTCGGCGGCCTGCCCGGACAGCAGGTCCTCGACGATCTCCACAGCCGGGTACTTCTCGCGCCAGAGCCTCAGCGTGTCCGTCACCGAGGCGGCGTCCTGCGCGGCGAGACGGGTTTTCATCGCCAGGTCCGGCGGCATTCCGTACGCGATGTAAGGCGGTTCCTTCCACGCGTGCACGACCCGCAGCGCCGTTCGGCGCAGGAGCGCCGCCTCGAAGGCGAAGCCGATCAGCGTGGCGTCCGGGCCGGTGGTGTCGAGCCCGAGCACGACGGGGCGGAAGGGCGCCGCTGCGGACGGGATGCCCGAGGGATCCATCAGGTGCTCGTCCGCGGCCTGTTCTCCGGCGCGTACGAACACGACGGGGCGCCCGGCGTGCGCCACGACGGCCAGGCCGACCGAGCCGACCATGAAGCCGCCCACGCCACTCAACCCACGGGTGCCGAGGACCAGGAGTTCGGCGTCGTCCGCTGCCTTGAGCAGTTCCTCGGCGGGCCGGCCGGTGAGCTGTTCCGTGGTGACGTCGATCCCGGGGTGGCGTGCCCGTACCCCTTCGGCCGCTTCCCGCGGGATCCGCTCGCTCCAGTGCTGGTGGGTCTCGGCGCCGAGCAGCGGTGCCTGAGCGATGGGATCCGGGGCCGGTTCCCCTACGTTGACCAGCCTGACCTGCAATGCGCGCAGCCGCGCCTCGCGGGCGGCCCATTCGGCGGCGGCGAGGCTCTCGGACGAACCGTCGAGACCTACGGTGACAGTGCGGGGCATGGTGTCCACCTCCTGATCGGGGGCCGGATTCCAGCGTCGGGTCGAAACGGATGCGTGGGGCAGGGGCCGCAGGTCCCCGATGGGGGCCGTTCGGCCCAACCACCCGGATCGACCCCGTCTTCACCGTGCCCGCAACCACGGAGATGCGCAGCGCGAATCCGCCGATCAGGGCGACCCCGCAGTACGACTGCCCGTCCCCACGGCTCATAACAGGCCGGAGGCCGCCACACGAACACGGCGCTGCCGAGGTCGGCCCTCCGTGCCTTCGACCGTGTCGCTCACGAGTTGGGTGAGGAGGCTTACGCCACCGAGTGGGGCCGTCCGTTTCCGCGACGCGAGCTCGAAGCCCTACGTGCCGCGATGCGGGCGCATGTCACAGGCACCGCGACTCCTTACCTCACCGGCTGACATCGACGAAGGCGGGTCTCCGTGCCGTGCCGCTCGCGTGCCGCTTCATCAGAGTGGGCCTCACGCCACCTGCAGACGGCGGTCCTCGATCAATCGACGGTCTTCAACTGGCCCAGGGCGTCTCCGAGGTCGAGTTCGGTGGCACCGCGGGTCTGGAAGCCCTGCTCGAACAGTTCAGCCGTGCGCCGCTGCACCTTCTCGCCTCGGACGAGTTGCTGGAACAGCGCGGCGTCCGCGCGTACTTCGGCAGGTGTCGGCAGGCCGACGGCGTTGATCGCCGACTTGGCCGCGATCAGCGCATCGCGGGGGAAACCGCTGATGCGAGTGGCGATACCCGCTACGAACTCGTCCAGTTCGGCGTCGGGGACCGCCCGGTTGACCCATCCATAGCGTTCGGCGAGATCAGCGTCGAAGTCCGACGACGTCAGCACGGCTTCGAGCGCGCGGCCCCGGCCCATCAGCCGGGTGAGGTGCTGGATCGCGCCCGCGCCGGGAGGTGCTCCGATTCCCACTTCGGGCTGACCCAGGACGGCGTTCTCCCTGGAGGCGAAGCGCATGTCGCAGGCGAGGAGGAACTCGCTGCCCGCTCCCCGGGCACGGCCGCGCACCTTGGCGATGGTGACGGCCGGCAGCCGGCTCAGCTTGCGAAACAGCATGCCCAGGGAGGCATCGCCGGGGCCTCCGGCCTTCGCGGCCTCAGCCGTGTACTCGGGGACTTTCGTCATGTCGACGTGCGGGAAGAAGTAGTCGGGGTCCGCACTGTCGAAGATCACGACCTTGGGAGCGGCCGGGCGTGACAGTTCTTCGAGCAGCGCGACCAGGTCCCGCACGACCTCGGGACCGATGAGGTTCATCGGCGGCGCGTCGAACGTGGCGGACAGGACTGGGCCATCCAGCCTGGTCGCGATGGTCTCGTACGAGGTGGTCATCCCGGTTCTCCTGTCCTGGCTCAGCGCCGTGCTTCTCCTGGGCGCGGTGCAGGGTGGTGCCGTGCTTCAGTGTCGTACGGCCTCGCCCGCGTGGACGGCGCGCAGGGCCCGCTCGACAGTCTCCTGGTTCTCGCCGACCGGAGCCACGTAGTCGATGACGTCGCGCGCGGCGTCCTCCCCGAGCGTGCGGGTGATCACCCACGTGGCGAGATACTGGGACGCCAGGCAGCCGCCCGCCGTGGCGATGTTCCCCTCGGCATGGAACGGCGTGTCCAGCACGGTGACCCCGCGGGCTTCGACGAAGGGCCGGCTCTTCCTGTCCGTGCAGGCGGGCATGCCGTCCAGCAACCCGAGCCGGGCGAGCACCAGGGCGCCCGAGCACTGCGCACCGATCAGCTGTCGCGAAGGGTCGAGCGACAGCCTGGAGACCAGCCGGTCGTCGGCGACCACCTCACGGGCCTTCACCCCGCTGCCGATCAGCACGACGTCGGCTTCGGTCACGAATTCCATCGGGCGCTGGCCGGTCACCTCGACGCCGTTCATGGACGTGACCACCGGCGTCGGTGTCGTGATGAACGCCTCCAGGCCGTCCTTTCGGCACCGGTTGATCAGCGCGGAGGCGATGAAGCTGTCGAGCTCGTTGAATCCGTCAAAGGTGACCACGGCTACCTGCATGGCATCTCCTAGAAGCACGGCAATGGAACGCAGTCTTTCAAGGCGCCGCACCCGGTTCCCGGGCCAATCGGCAATCGGTGGCTCATCTGCCATCTGTGTCTCATCCGCCACCGGTGGCTCAGCCGTCGGAACCGCAGTCGCCAGGATCGACGCTCGTGCCGTGGGCGTGTCGGCTGAGGGCGCGCGTTCGGCTATTCGGTGGCGGTTCCCGCCTTGTGGAGCATCTGGGCCAGGAGCAGGGCGCCTCCGGTCGCCGCACCTACCGCTCCCACGGCCAGGAAACCGCGGGAGGAGCGCCAGGAAAGCACCGACCATCGCGACTGCGCGGAGAACACCGATCCTGTGCTCAGCCACGAACCGGTCGAGATCAGTGACAGGGCGGAACCGATCGAGCCGGCCGACAGGGCACTTCCGATCGAGCCGACCGACAAGGCCGAACCGATGGACCCCACGGACAGCACCGAACCCACCGAGCCGATCGACAGCACGGAGTCCTGCGACCACAAGGACAGCACCGAACCAGAGGATGCGCGAGGGACCGACCGTACAGACTGCTTTGTCATGAGGCCATCCTGCCCGCCGCCGCTCTGCCTCGGGCGGTTGTGGACGGATGACGCGGGTCCGGGTGAGGACCTTCCGGCATCTGGCTCACCGCGTGGTTCCGGAGTGACGGAAAGGGGGCTCGTCAGCCCCCTTTCCGGCTCCGAACAGCTCAGTCGGTCGTCGGCCTCGTACCCATGGCGGGAATTCAGCGCACGGTCAGCGGCTTCTCCAGCACCGCCTTGCGGTGGCTGAACGTCTCGATCGAGTAGCGGCCGTGGTAGCTGCCCATGCCGCTCTCGCCGACTCCGCCGAACGGCAGGTCGGAGACGGTCAGATGGGCGAGCGGCAGACCGAAGCCCAGGCCGCCGGACGAGGTCTCGGCTGCGATCCGCTCCCGTGTGGTGTCCGACTCGGTGAAGACGTACAGGGCGAGCGGCTTGTCGCGGTCGTTGATGAAGCCGATGGCCTCGTCGAGGTCCGCGACGGTGACGATGGGCAGGATCGGGCCGAAGATCTCCTCCCCCATGACGGGCGACTTCGGGTCGACGTCGGCGAGCACGGTCGGCGCGATGTACTTGGCGGCGCGGTCGCTGTCGCCGCCGACGACGGTACGGCCGGAGGCGAGCAGCCCGGAAAGACGGTCGAAGTGCCGCTCGTTGACGATCCGACCGTACGCGGCGGACTGCCGCGGCTCGGTACCGAACAGCGCCTCGACGGCCTCGGTGAGCTTCGGCTCCAGGGCGCGGGCGGTCTCGGGGTCGGTCAGCACGTAGTCGGGCGCGACGCAGGTCTGCCCGGCGTTGAGGAACTTGCCGCGGGCGAGCCGGTCGGCGACGACGGCCAGGTCGGCGTCGCGGTCGACGAACGCCGGTGACTTGCCGCCGAGTTCGAGGGCGACGGGGGTGAGGTGCTCGGCGGCGGCGCGCATCACGACGCGCCCGACCGTGCCGTTGCCGGTGTAGAAGATGTGGTCGAAACGCTCGGCCAGCAGGGCCGTCGTCTCCGGGATGCCGCCCTCGACGACGGCGACCGCGTCGGTGTCGAGGTAGCGCGGGATGAGCCGGGCGACGGCGGCCGAGGTGGCGGGGGCCAGCTCGCTGGGCTTGGCGACCACCACGTTTCCGGCGGCCAGCGCGCCCAGCATCGGGGTGAGCAGGAGCTGGAGCGGATAGTTATAGGGCGCGATGACGAGCACGACGCCGAGCGGGTCGTACTGCGTCCAGGCCGTGGCGTCCTCGCCGAGGTGTGCCGGGACGGGGGCGGACTCGGGGCGCAGCCAGCCGTCGAGGTGTTCCAGGGTGTGGTCGATCTCGCGCACGGTGAAGTCGATCTCGGTGCGGAAGGCTTCCGTGGAGCCCTTGCCGAGGTCCTCGTGGAGGGCGGCGGCCAGATCCTCGCCGTGCGAGGTGAGCAGTTCACGCAGTCGGCGCAGCTGGCCGACGCGCCAGGCGACGGGCTTGGTGCGGCCGGAGCGGAAGCCGGCGCGCAGCCGGGAGACGACGTGGGCGGGCTCTTCGGGAGTCGGGTGGTTCACGGTGCCTCGCTGGTCGGGGCGCGGACGGGGGCCGGCCGCGCGAACATGCTCTGCGGTCGGACACCTGGACCGACCGCACTGGATGCATATGCCAACCTTTCCTGGACCCTGCTGCATTCCGGGTCCGCGCCACTACTTTCCGCGATCACTCCGCTTCAGAGTGTGGAGCGCGCGCCCGCCACACCGAGCGTGTCCGCCAGCCGCTCCAGCAGCGACCGCAGCAGTTCGTCGTCCCCGTCGCTCAGCACCGGCCACCCCGCGCGGACCTCGCGGTCCAGTCGCCGCCAGTACGTCCGGCCGCGCGGGGTGAGGTGGGCGAGGATGCGACGCCGGTCGTTCGGGTCGACGCGGCGGTAGAGGAGGTTCTGGTCGACCAGGTGGTCGACCAGTTTGGTGAGCGTGGCCGGCGGGAGGAAGACGGCCTCGGCGATCGCGGTCATGGAGTGGCCCTCGCCGTCGGAGAGCAGCGCGAGCACCCGCCAGGCGTCGAGCGAGCAGCCGTCCTCGTCCAGGACGGTCTGGAGCCGACGCGCGGCCAGTCGCTCGGCCCGCGTCAGCAACTGCATCAGATCCTGGGGCTGACGCGGCGATGGGGTCGGCATCCTGCTCCTCGCTCCCGGAGGGTGTACATGGTACGAGACGGATTGGAGTTCACCCGGAGGACCCGGAATCATGACGCCATGTTCCGGCCCCCTTCGCCTCCGCCCGACTGGTTCACGGCGGACGACTCCGTGTTCGGCGTGGCCCTCGTCTTTCCCATGCAGGGGTCGGCGGGCATCTTCGGGCCCACCTGCGAACTGTGCGCGCGTCTGGCGGCGGAGGAGGTCAACCGCGCGGGCGGGGTGCTCGGCAGGGAGTTGCGGCTGCTGCCCGTGGACGGAGGCGGCGCACCGCGCGAAGTCGCCGACCATGTCGAGGCGTTGGTGGACCTGGGAGCCGTGCAGGGCGTCACGGGCTGGCACATCTCCTCGGTGCGCCAGGCCCTCGCCCCGAGAATCGCGCATCGGGTCCCCTACGTCTACACCGCCCTGTACGAAGGCGGCGAGCACACCGCCGGGGTGTTCCTCACCAGCGAGACACCGCGCGACCAACTGCGTCCGGCGATGGGCCTGCTGGCGCACGAACGCGGGCTGCGCCGCTGGTTCGTGGTGGGCAACGACTATGTGTGGCCGCGCCGTACGGCCCGGGCCGCGCACGCCTACGCGCGCGAGGCCGGCGGCAGTGTCCAGGGAGAGGTGTATCTGCCGCTGGGCACCCATGACTTCGGGGCGGTGCTGCGCCGGATCGAACACACGGAGGCGGACGCCGTCATCATGCTGCTGGTCGGCAGTGACGCAGTGCGCTTCAACCGGGCGTTCGCCGCGGCCGGCCTCGACGCACGCTGTCTCAGGCTCAGCACGCTGATGGACGAGAACATGCTGTTGGCGAGCGGGCCTTCGGCCACCGCGGACCTCTACAGCACGGCCGGTTTCTTCGCCTCCCTCGCCAACCGGGACACCCTGGACTTCCACGGCCAGTACGCCGGACGGTTCGGAGTCGAGGCACCGGCGCTCGGCAGTCTCGGCGAATCCTGTTACGAGGGCGTGCTGTTGCTGGCCGCGCTCATCCGGCGCGCCAAGGCCATCGACGTGTCCGCGATCGGGGCGGCCGCCGAGACCGTGTCGTACGAGGGGCCGCGCGGGCTGCTCCATCTGCGCGGTGGCCATGTGCGCCAACGCATCTACCTGGCACGGGCGGAGGGGCTGGACTTCGACGTGGTCGCCGAGCTCGACCTTCGCGAACCGCACTCTTGACAGCGGCTCTCCCGCGCCAAGATACTTCCCTCAGGAAGTAATCAGAATGCCTTGGGCGTGTCATGAATTCGGATGCCGAATTCCGCCCCGGGCATTTTTTGTTGCCTGGCCGTTCCCCCCACGAACCCTTCATGAGAGCGGGAAGATACGGCCGGGAAAGTATCGCGAAACACCTTTGAAACAGCGTGACTTGAGGCTGTGGACCGCACTTCAGGAGGTCGTCTCCTCCACAGCCCGAGGGGGTTCTATTGTCCAGCGGTTCACGAATTCTCCGACGCCGGATCGCAGCCGGTGCCGCCGCGCTCGCGACCGTCGTCGCTCTCTCCGCGTGCGGCGCCAAGACCGACGCGGGCGGCACCTCCGACAAGGCCGCGAAGGCGGACGTGAGCGGTGACACCGTCAAGGTGGGCCTGCTCAACTCGCTGTCGGGCACGATGGCGATCAGCGAGGTCACCGTACGCGACTCGCTGAAACTGGCCATCGGCGAGATCAACGCCTCGGGCGGAGTGCTCGGCAAGCGGATCGAGCCGATCAGCGAGGACGGCGCCTCCGACTGGCCGACGTTCGCCGAGAAGGCGAGCAAGCTGATCAGGGAGGACCGGGTCGCGGCCACCTTCGGCTGCTGGACCTCCGCGAGCCGCAAGGCCGTCAAGCCGGTCTTCGAGAAGAACAAGTCGCTGCTCTTCTACCCCGTGCAGTACGAGGGCCTCGAGCAGTCCCCGTACATCTTCTACACCGGCGCCACCACCAACCAGCAGATCATCCCTGCCCTCGACTACCTCAAGTCCCAGGGCAGGAAGCGGATCTACCTGGTCGGCAGCGACTACGTCTTCCCGCGCACCGCCAACAAGGAGATCAAGGCGTACGCGAAGGCCAACGGCATGACGGTGCTCGGCGAGGACTACGCGCCGCTCGGCTCCACGGAGTTCAGCACGATCGCCAACAAGGTGAAGGCGTCGAAGGCGGACGCGGTCTTCAACACCCTCAACGGCGACTCGAACGTGGCGTTCTTCAAGGAGTACAAGTCCGCCGGGCTCACCGCCAAGGGCATGCCCGTGGTCTCGGTGTCGATCGCCGAGGAGGAGGTCAAGTCGATCGGGGCGCAGTACCTGGCAGGCCAGTTGACGGCCTGGAACTACTACCAGACCACCCCGGGGGCCGCGAACACCGAGTTCGTGAAGGCCTACAAGGCCAAGTACGGCCAGGACAAGCCGACCAGTGACCCGATGGAGGCCGCGTACACCTCGGTCTACCTCTGGAAGGCGATGGTCGAGAAGGCGAAGTCGTTCGACCCCGAGAAGGTCAAGGCGGCCTCCGACGGCATCACGTTCGACGCGCCGGAGGGCAAGGTCACCGTGGACGGCGCGACCCAGCACATCTACAAGACCGCCCGCATCGGCAGGATCGGCTCCGACGGGCTGATCAAGCAGGTCTGGGACTCCGGCAAGCCGATCGAGCCGGACCCCTACCTGAAGGGTTACGACTGGGCCTCCGGCCTCTCCTGATCACCCGTCGCGCGGGGCCTGTGCGCACAGGCCCCGCGTCCCGACTCCCCGGAGCCGCCGCATGACCGTGATCCTCGGGCAGTTGTTCACCGGCGTCAGCATCGGTGCCGTCCTGCTCCTCATCGCGCTCGGCCTCTCGCTCACGTTCGGCCAGATGAATGTCATCAACATGGCCCACGGCGAGTTCATCATGGCCGGCGCCTACACCACGTACGTACTGCAGAAGTCCATTTCCGGCGCGGGAATTTCACTGATCGTCGCGCTGCCCGTCGCCTTTCTCGTGTCGGGGACGCTCGGCGCGCTCCTGGAATGGCTGCTGATTCGCCGCCTTTACCTCCGTCCCCTCGACACACTTCTTGTCACATGGGGTGTCTCGCTGATGCTTCAGCAGCTCGCCCGTGACATTTTCGGGGCGCCGAATGTGCAGACCCGCGCCCCCGATGTCCTCACCGGGAACATCACGGTCATCGGAGGCGACGACCCGCTCACCTTCGCCAACAACCGGCTGTTCATTCTGGGGCTGGCGATCGCGGCGGTCGTGGCGCTGGCCCTGACGCTGCGGCTGACCCCTCTCGGGCGGCGCATCCGCGCCGTGGTGCAGAACCGGGACCTGGCGGAGGTGTCCGGCATCTCCACCGGCCGCGTGGACCGCACCGCCTTCTTCATCGGTTCCGGGCTCGCCGGGGTCGCCGGGGTCGCGCTGACGCTCGTCGGCCCGATCGGGCCGACGATGGGCACCAACGTCATCATCGACGCCTTCCTGGTGATCGTGGTCGGCGGTATCGGGCAGCTCAAGGGCAGCGTGATCGTCGCCTTCGTGCTGGGCGCGCTGCAGTCGGTCCTGGAGTACTCCACCACCGTCAGTGTCGCGAAGGTGCTGGTCCTCGTGGCCATCGTCGCGTTCCTCCAGTGGCGGCCGCAGGGCCTGTACACCCTGCGCACCAGGAGTCTCGTATGACCACCACCACTCCCCTCGCCCCGAGGGCGGAGCAACAGCCGGGCGGACGGCGCCGGTTCGAGGCCGCCCGGCCCGCCGCGGGCTTCGTCGCGGCGGCCGTCGCGCTCTTCGCCGTCGCCCCGCTCGCCCTGTCCGACTTCCGGCTCGGGCTGCTCGCCAAGTACCTGTGCACGGCCATGGTCGCGGTCGGCATCTGTCTGGCCTGGGGTCGCGGCGGACTGCTGACACTCGGCCAAGGGGTGTTCTTCGGGCTGGGTGGCTACGCCATGGCCATGCACCTGAAGATCGCGGACGCCGGGCCCGGCAACCTCCCCGACTTCATGCAGCTGTACGGATCCGCCACCGAACTCCCCTGGTGGTGGCGGCCGTTCGCGAATCCGGCGTTCGCGCTCGCGGCGACCGTCCTGCTGCCGATGGCCGTCGCCGCGATCCTCGGCTCGTTCATCTTCCGGCGCCGGGTCAAGGGCGCCTACTTCGCGATCCTCAGCCAGGCGCTCGCCGCGGCCTTCGCGATCTGGCTGATCGGCCAGCAGGAGACGACGGGCGGCACCAACGGACTGACCGACATCCAGGGCTTCTTCGGCTACGACCTGAACGACCCGGTCAACCAGCGGATGGTGTACTTCGTCATCGCCGCGGTGCTGCTCCTGCTGATCGCACTGGCCCGCCAGCTGATGCGCAGCCGCTACGGCGAACTCCTCGTCGCCGTACGGGACTCGGAGGAACGGGTGCGCTTCCTCGGGTACGACCCGGCGAACGTGAAGCTGGTCGCGTACGTCGTCGCGGCCGGCATGGCCGGACTGGCGGGTGCGCTGTTCGTGCCGGCCGTCGGCATCATCTCCCCCGCGCTGGTCGGCATCGTGCCGTCCATCGAGCTCGTCATCGGCGCCGCGGTGGGCGGCCGGGCGAGCCTGACGGGCGCGGTGCTCGGGGCGATCGGCGTCGCCTGGGCCAGGACGGCCCTGTCGGAGGAGTTCCCCGCGGCCTGGACTTACTTCCAGGGGCTGCTGTTCATCGTCGCCCTGGCGTTCCTGCCGGGCGGACTCGCCTCGCTGGCCGGGATCGCGCGGCGGCGCCGGGCGAACCGAGGACTCGCTGGAGACACGGCATGACGGAGTTTACGGACAGTGGGCCCGCGGGGCTGGAGATACGCCGGCTGCGGGTGACCTTCGACGGCTTCACCGCCGTCGACGGGGTGGACCTCGACGTACGGCCCGGTGATCTGCGCTTCCTGATCGGGCCGAACGGCGCGGGCAAGACGACACTGGTCGACGCGGTCACCGGACTGGTGCGGGCGACGGGATCGGTGCGCTTCGGAAGCGCCGACATCCTAGGCCGGAGCGTGCACCGCATCGCCCGTTCGGGGATCGGCCGCACATTCCAGACGGCCACCGTCTTCGAGGAGTTGACGGTCCTTCAGAACCTGGACATCGCGGCGGGCGCCGGGCGGGGCGCGCTGACGATGCTGCGCCGCCGCAGGGGTGTGCCCGAGCCCGTGGCGCGCGCCCTGGAGACCGTGGGCCTGACCGATCGCGCCGACAGCCCGGCCGGCACGCTCGCGCACGGGCAGAAGCAGTGGCTGGAGATCGGCATGCTGCTCGTGCAGGACGTCCGGCTGCTGCTGCTCGACGAGCCGGTCGCGGGCATGAGCCACGACGAACGACAGGCCACCGGCGAGCTGTTGGAGCGCATCAGCCGGGAGCGGACCGTCGTCGTGATCGAGCACGACATGGACTTCATGCGCTCCTTCGCGCGCAGCGTCAGTGTGCTGCACGCGGGCCGGGTGCTGAGCGAGGGGACGGTGGCCGAGGTGCAGGCCGACCCGAAGGTGCAGCAGGTGTATCTCGGGCACGCGGCCGCCGAGGACACCACGGCCACCGTGCCCGGACCGACCGCCGCTCAGGAGGCGTGATGCTGGAGATCGACACCGTCCACGTCGGATACGACCGCAGTCTCGTCCTGCACGGTGTCTCCGTCGAGGTGCCGAGGGACGGGGTGGCGGCGGTGCTCGGGCACAACGGCGCGGGCAAGAGCACCCTCCTGCGGGCCGCCGTCGGACTGCTCGGCCCGCGGAGCGGCTCCGTCCGCCTGGACTGCGAGGACATCACCCGGCTGAGGCCTCATGAGCGGGTGGCGCGCGGCATGGCGTACGTCCCGCAGGGGCAGCAGGCCTTTCCGCACCTCACGACCGCCGAGAATCTCCAGCTGGTCGCGGACGGGCGGCGGCGCGGCAAGGAGGCGATCGCCGAGGCGCTGGACCTGTTCCCGGCGCTGCGCGCCCTGTCGGGCCGCCGCGCGGGGCTGCTCTCCGGGGGTCAGCGCCAGCAACTTGCCATCGCCCGGGCCCTGGTGACGGAGCCTCGGATTCTCCTCCTCGACGAGCCGACCGAGGGCATCCAGCCCTCCGTGGTCGCCGAGATCGAGGAGACGGTTCTCGCCCTGGCCGCCCGGGGCGGTCTGTCGGTGCTCCTCGTCGAGCAGCACGTCGGCTTCGCGATGCGGGCGGCGCAGCGCTACTACGTCCTGGAGGCGGGCCGGGTCACGTCGTCGGGCGAGGGCGGCCGGGACGCCGAGCGGGCGGTGCGGGAGGCGCTCAGCGTGTGACCCTCCGCGTGCGGTCAGCTCCCCGCGAGGGTCGCTCGGGCCCGTTCGAGATGAGCGCGTTCCGGCGCGCTCCCGGTCAGCGTGATGGCGGCGTCGTACGCCCGTACCGCCTCGGTGTCCCGGCCGAGCCGGCGCAGCAGATCCGCCCGTACGGCGTGGAAGGCGTGGTAGCCGTCCAGGTCGAGCTCGTCGACGAGGGCGAGAGCGGTCTCCGGTCCCTCGACCTCGGCCACGGCGACGGCGCGGTTGAGGGCCACGACCGGGCTGGGGGCGAGCTCCATGAGCTGGTCGTACAGCCGGTGGATCTGGCGCCAGTCCGTGGCCGCCGCGGTCGGCGCGTCGCTGTGGACGGCGTTGACCGCGGCCTGGATCTGGTAAGGCCCCGGCCGGTTGCGGCGCAGACAGCGGCGTACCAGGGCCTGGCCCTCGGTGATCAGGTCCCGGTCCCAGCGCGTTCGGTCCTGGTCGGCCAGGAGGACCAGGTCGCCGTCCGGCGTCGCGCGGGCCGGCCGGCGGGCCTCGATGAGCAGCATCAGCGCGAGCAGGCCGAGCGCCTCGGGTTCGTCGGGCATGAGCTCGACGAGGAGCCGTCCGAGGCGCACGGCCTCGGCACAGAGGTCCTCGCGGCCGCCGTACCCCTCGTTGAAGACGAGGTAGACGACGGCCAGCACACCCCTGACGCGGTCCGGCAGGTCGGCGTCGCGCGGGACGCGGTAGGGGATGCCCGCGTCGCGGATCTTGGCCTTGGCGCGGACGATCCGCTGGGCCATGGTGGATTCGGGGACGAGGAAGGCGCGAGCGATCTGCGGGGTGGTCAGTCCGCCGAGGAGCCGCAGGGTGAGGGCGACCTGGGCCTCGGAGGCGAGCGCGGGATGGCAGCACGTGAAGATCAGACGGAGCCGGTCGTCGCGCACGGGGCCCTCCTCCACGGGTTCGTCCGGGGCGTGCAGCCGGGCGGCTTCGGCGTGCCGGGCCGCGCGGGTGGACTCGCGGCGCAGCCGGTCGACGGCCCGGTTGCGGGCGGTGGTGATGATCCAGCCGGCCGGGCTCGGCGGGATACCGGTCTCGGGCCACTTCGCCACTGCCGTGGTGAACGCGTCCTGGACCGCTTCCTCGGCGAGGTCGATGTCGCCCAGGAAGCGGATCAGGACGGCGACCGCCCGGCCGTACTCGGCGCGGAAGACGGCATCGATCGCGGCTCCGCCGACGGCCATCAGTCCTCGGCCTCGTGCATGAACGGTCGTACCTCGATGGGAAGCGTGGTCGCCAGCGTCGCCTTGCGCCCCCACATGAGCGCCGCGTCGAGGTCGGGCGCCTTGATCAGACAGATCCCGCCCAGATACTCCTTGCTCTCCGTGTACGGCCCGTCGGTGACCACGACGTCACCGTCCCGGGCCCGCAGCACGGTGGCCGTGTCCGGCCCGTGCAGTCCGCCGGCGAACACCCAGGCGCCGGCCTCGCGCAGCTCCGTGTGGAACACGTCGAGGCTGTGCATGATCTCTTCCAGGACCTCGGGCGCGGGCGGCTCGCCCTGCGGCTGCATCACGCTCAACAGGTAGTACTTCATGATGTGTCCTCCTCGGTGGTCACTCACTCGGCGTCTCACTGACTACACGAACGAGGAGGCGCCGGATCGACACACGCCACGACGACAGCGGGAGATTCCTTCGATGAGCATTCCACCGCATCCGCTCGTCACCGCGGCCCGGAGGCTGGCGGCGGACGTGCTGGCGCCCCGGGCGGAGCGCGTGGACCAGGACGGCATGCCCGCGAGCAGCGTCGAGGCGATCAAGCGGTCGGGTCTGCTCGGGATCGCCGCCCCGGTCGCGGACGGCGGGTCGGCGGCGCCCGCCGCCGTGGTCCGCGAGACGGCGGAGATCCTGGCCGGGGCGTGCTGCTCGAGTTGGTTCGTGCAGACCCAGCACCACACGCCGGTGACGACCCTGGCGAAGAGCGGCCTTCCCGTGCGGGAGCGCCTGCTCGGTCCGCTCGCGCGCGGGGAACTCCTGTCCGGCGTCGCGTACGCCCAGTTGCGCGCCCACCCGCGGGTCCCGGTGCGGGTCACGCGCGGGCGCGGCGGCTGGCGCTTCGAGGGGACGGTCCCCTGGTACACGGGCTGGGGGCTGAACGACGTCATGCTGCTGGCGGGCGTGACGGACGAGGACGAGGCGCTGTTCGCCTTCACCGAGGCACGCGAGCAGCCGGGGCTGCGCCCGTCCCCGCCGATGCGGCTCGCCGCGCTCACGGCGTCCCGGACGGTGTCGCTGGAGCTGGACGGGCTGTGGCTGCCCGACGACGCGGTGGCGCTGCGTACCCCGTACGAGTCCTGGGCGGTCACCGACCGGCCCAAGAACACCAACGCCTCACCGGCCGTGTTCGGGGTGACGGCGGCGGCGATCGGCCTGCTGGAGGACGATCCCTCCGCGAAGGAGACCGCGGGCGCGCTGCGGGCCCGTCTCGACGCCGTCAGGCGGCAGGCGTACGAACTCGCCGACCACCCGGTGCCGACCGAGCGGATCGAGGAGCGGCTGGCGTGCAAGACACGGGCGTACGACGTGATGCGCGCGGCCACCACCGCGGCGGTGGTCGCCGGGGGCGGGCGGGCGATGGACGTGCGCAGCCCGGCACAGCGGCTGGCACGGGAGGGGATGTTCCTGCTGGTGCAGGGGCAGACGGCCCAGGTGCGCGCCGCGCACCTGGGGTCGCTGGGTTCGCCCGGGTAGCCGGGGTCATCGAGGCCGCCGGATCGGCCGGAGCCGAGCGGTCCACCCTCGTCGCGGGGTTCGCCCGCGCCGACGGGTGCGCCCGGGCCGCGCGGTCCGCCCTGGTCGCAGGCCGGCCCGCGTCGAAGGGGTCATTCGCCCGCGTCGACGGGGTCACCCGGAGCGGCGCGGGTCCCGGGAGGCACCCGGGTCGCCCGGTCCGCTCAGCCGGTGAAGGGCACTTGCGCGGCGGGAGCGGGCGGTGTGGCGAACGGGTGCTGCCACAGGCCCTCCGCGGCGAGGCGCGGCAGGACGCCTTCCCCGAACCAGTAGGCCTCCTCCAGGTGCGGGTAGCCGGAGAGCACGAACTCGTCGATGCCGAGGGCGTGGTACTCCCTGATCCGCTCGGCGACCTCCTCATGGCTGCCGACCAGGGCGGTGCCCGCGCCGCCGCGCACCAGACCGATGCCGGCCCAGAGGTTGGGGTGGATCTCCAGGCCGTCCCGGCCGCCGCCGTGCAGCGCGAGCATCCGCTGCTGGCCCTCCGACTCGCTGCGGGCGAGTCCCGCCTGGACGGACCGCACGGTGTCCGGGTCGAAGCCGTCGAGGAGCCGGTGGGCCTCGGCCCACGCCTGTTCGGAGGTGTCGCGGGTGATGACGTGCAGCCGGATGCCGAACCGCAGGGTCCGCCCCTCCTTCGCCGCGAGCCCGCGGATCCAGGCGATCTTCTCGGCGACCTGGGCGGGTGGTTCGCCCCAGGTGAGGTAGACGTCGGCATGGCGGGCGGCGACCTCGCCGGCGGCGGGCGAGGAACCGCCGAAGTAGACCTCGGGGACCGGGTCGGGGACGCGGGCGAGCCGGGCGTCCTCGACCCGGAGGTGTTCGCCGGCCAGATCGACGGTCTTGCCGTCCCACAAGTCCCGGACGATCTGCAGGAATTCGCCCGTACGACGGTACCGGGCGTCCTTGTCGAGGAAGTCGCCGTAGGCGCGCTGCTCGTGGCTCTCGCCGCCGGTCACCACGTTGAGCAGCAGCCGTCCGCCGGTCCGGCGCTGGAAGGTGGAGGCCATCTGCGCGGCGAGTGTGGCCGACACGAAGCCCGGCCGGAAGGCGACGAGGAACTTCAGTCGCTCGGTGTGCTGGCTGACCATCGCGGTGGTCAGCCACGCGTCCTCGCACCAGGCACCCGTCGGGGTGAGGGCACCGACGAAGCCGAGGTCCTCGGCGGCGCGGGCGATCTGGCTCAGATAGGCGACCGTCGGCGGCCGGTCCCGTCCGGAGGCGGTGGCGGGCGTGCCGTGGCCACCGCCGACGACATGGCGGCTGTCTCCGTTGGTGGGCAGGAACCAGTGGAAGGTGAGGGACACGGCGGCGTTCTCCGATCGTGGGGGGGGGGCATGGCGGGCGAGGGGGCCGCCGGACGGGGGCCGACGTGCCGTGCCCGAGGTGTGGGGCCGAAGAGCGGCCTCCTGGAGTGCAGGGACCTGGTGGTGCCGGGGGGTGGTGGCGACTGGGACGGTGCCCGGGTGCCCGGGTGCCTGGGTCTCGGTGGTTCGGGTCGTGTGGGCCCGCGATCGCGGGGCTAGAGCAGGCCGTGTCGCGGTGGATTGGTGCCGCTCAGGACGTATCGGCCGATGTGCTGGATCTTCCAGCGCGCCGGATCGTGCAGGGTGTGGGTGCGGGCGTCGCGCCAATGCCGGTGCAGGTTGAGGGAGTTCAGAGCGGAACGGGTGCCGGACACCTCGAAGAGGGCGTCCGCCACGAGTACGGCGGTGGCGGCGGTGTGCGCCTTCGCGGCGGCCACCGCGATCGACGCCTCGGCCGCCGACGAGTCGGTCAGCTCGTCGCGAGCCGTGTCGACCGCGCGGGCCGCGACGCCGAGCAGCGCCTCGGATGCCCGGACCTGAAGGGCGAGTTCGCCGAAGCGCTGGATGAGCAACGGGTCCTCGGCGGCCGTCTCCACACCGCTCTCGAACCAGGGCCGGCTCTTGGTGCGCACGAACTCCGCCGCCTCGGCGAGCGCGCCGGCCGCGATCCCGGCGTCGATGGCCGCGTGCAGCAACTGCGCCACCGCCCCGTGCAGTTGCGGCTCACGGAAGGTGAGATGGTGCGGGACCACGCGGTCGGCCGGCACCTCGACGCCGTCGAGACGGACGGTGCCGCTGGCCGTGGTGCGCTGTCCCATGCCGTCCCAGTCGTCGACGACCGTGACGCCGTCGGCGTCCCGTGGGACGAAGGCGACGTGCAGGTTGTCGTCCTCGGCACGGGCCAGGACCGGGATCCAGTGGGCGAAGAGCGCTCCGGTGGAGTAGTGCTTCACGCCGGTGAGCCGGTACGAACCGTCCGGGCGCGGTTCGAGCCGGGTGCGGATGTCCTGGACGTGCCGAGTACCGGCCTCCGACTGCGCGTTGCCGAACCGCCGCCCCGCCAGAACCTCGGCGAAGAAGAACTCCTGCTGGGCGAGCGTGCCCTGACGGCATATCACGTTCGTGTACACGAAGTGGTTCTGCGGGATCTGCGCGAGGCTGGCGTCGGCCGAGGCCAGCAGCCGGAAGATCTCCGCCAGGGTCTCCTGGCGTACATCCGCCCCGCCGTGCTCGGCCGGCACCGTGACGGCGAGCAGGCCCGAGGCGGAGAGCCGCTCCAGCTCCTCGTACGGAAGGCGTCGTTCGGCGTCCCGCGCCGAGGCTCCGGCGCGGAACTCCTCAGCGAGTGCGGCGGCGACGGCCAGGGCCCCGGCGTCGTCGGCGATCACTTTGGCGGTCATCGGGGTCAGCCCGCGGCGGCCAGCAGCGGCGTACGGCCGAGGGCCGCCGAGAACTGGTCCACCACCTGGGCCAGGGCCTCGGCGGTCCCCGGCTCCACGGTGACGCTCCCGTCCTGCGCGGTCGTGATGTCCTTGTCGAGGGTGAACCAGCCTTGGACAATGTGTGCAGCGCCCATGGAGTTCAGCACCGGGCGCAGCGCGTAGTCCAGAGCGAGCACATGGGCGGTGCTGCCTCCGGTGACCAGCGGCAGCACCGTCTTTCCGGTCAGGGCGTACTGCGGGAGCAGGTCGAGGAGGGCCTTGAGGACGCCGGAGTAGGCGGCCTTGTAGACGGGGGTGCCGATGACCACGCCGTCGGCGCGGGCGAACAGCGCGGTCGCCTCGACGATGGCGGGGTGCTGGAAGTCCGCGCCGAGCAGCGCCTCCGCGGGGATGGTCCGGACGTCGAGGGGAATCACCTCGTGGCCCTGGGCGGCGAGCCGGGTGTCGAGGTGACGCAGGAGTTTGGCGGTGCGGGAAGAGACCGAGGGGCTGCCGGAGACGGACAGGACGGTGGCCATGAGTCCTCTTTCGTGAACGGGGTTCTGAGTGGGCGGACTGCCGGAGCGGACGGGGGAAGGGCAGGGAGACGGGCGCGGACCGCTCGTCACGCGTGTGCCGCGGCGGACTCCTTTTCCCGGTCGGGCAGTTGGGCCTCCAGTTCGCGCACCAGGGGCAGCACGCGGCGCCCGAAGTACTCGACCTCCTCGTGGTAGTGCAGGAAGCCGAGGAGGAAGAGGTCGACGCCGAGACGCTTGTAGGCGACGATCCGCTCGGCGATCTGTTCCGGAGTGCCGATGAGCCCCGTACGGAAGCCGTCGTTGTACTGGACGAGGTCCTCGAAACCGGAGTCCTGCCACATGCCCTTGCCGTCGGCGGTGGACGCTCCGGCCTGCTTCACGGCGGCACCGAAGCCCTCGACGGCCTCGGTGTCGGCCTGCGCGACGATCTCGCGGAGGGTCGCGCGGGCCTCGGCCTCGGTGTCCCGGGCGATGAGGAATCCGTTGAGGCCGAACTTCGGCGCGGTGCGCCCGGCCCGGGCGGCGGAGACGCGGACGTCCTCGATCTGCTCGACGACTCCGTCGAAGTCCTTGCCGTTGGAGAAGTACCAGTCCGAGACACGGCCCGCCATGGCCCGGGCGGCGGTGGAGTTGCCGCCCTGGAAGATCTCCGGGTGCGGGCGCTCGGGGGTGTTCAGGGGCTTGGGCCTGAGCGAGAAGTCACGCAACCGGTAGAAGTCGCCGCCCAGTTCGGTGTGGTCCTCGGTCCAGATCTGGCGGAGCGCGCGGATGAACTCCTCGGATCGGCGATACCTCTCGTCGTGCTCCAGCCAGGGTTCGCCGAGCGCGGTGAACTCGGCCTTGAACCAGCCGCTGACGACGTTCACGGCGAAGCGGCCGTGCGAGAGGTGGTCGGCGGTGGCGCCGAACTTGGCGAGGACGCCGGGATGCCACAGTCCCGGATGGACGGCCGCGATGACCTTCAGGCGCTCGGTGGCGAGGAGCAGGGCGAGGCTGAAGGAGGTCGACTCGTGCTGGTACTCGGCGCCGTAGCCGGCCATGTAGCGGACCTGGCTGAGCGCGTAGTCGAACCCGTTGTTCTCGGCGAGGACGGCGAGTTCGCGGTTGTAGTCGTAGCCCCAGTCGGTGCGCTGTTCGATCTTGCTGGTGACCAGGCCGCCGCTGACGTTGGGCACCCAGTAGGCGAAGCGGACGGGTTCGGATGCGGACACGGAACAACTCCTGATGTGCGTACGACGGCATGACGAAGAAAGGCCCGGGAATTCAGCGGGAATTCGGGCTGCGAAATGCGGGTGACGGGCAGGGAGTTCGTCCTGGCGCGCGGCGGGTGAAATCAGCCGCGGCGGACCGGTCCGTGCGAAGGGGACCCTACCGTCGGGATCGTCAGGCTTCGCGACAACAGAAGGAGCTGGAGACACGCGCGAGGTCGACGTGGCGTCGCCGCGTGAGGTCCAGTCGCATCTTCATGACGCCGATCGTCGCAGCCCCCGGTCCCGGCAGTCAAGGAATGGCCGACCGGTCTCGCATCCCGGACCGCCGAATTTCACGAGGGCGTGACAGGGAAAGCCTTGAACCGGTCCGCGCGGCGGCGGCATTCTGCTGTTGTGCGAATAGAGCAGCTGGAATACATCGCGGCGGTCACCCGGCTCGGCTCGATGCGCCGGGCCGCCGAGGAACTCCACCTGTCCCAGCCCGCGTTGAGCGAGACAGTGCGGAACCTGGAACGCGAACTGGGTGTCGACCTGCTGGAGCGCAAGCGGTCGGGGGCGCGGATGAGCGCCGAGGGACGGGAGCTGCTCCCGCACATCGTCAATGTGCTGGACGCCGTCGACCGGCTGCGCGGCGCGGCGGGCGAGCAGCACCGCGTCCGGCGGATGGTCCGCGTCGGCACGGTGAACGCGGCCACCGTGCCCCTGCTCATCCCCACGGTCCGGGATTTCCGGGTGTCGCACCCGCTGACGCAGGTCGAGGTGGTCGGCGCCCAGCAGGCCGAGATCCACCGCACGCTGACCGAGGGCGGCCTCGATCTGGGCCTGGTGAACCATCTGGACGGCGACGATCTGCCCGCGGAGTTCGAGTCCACCCGGCTCCTCGGCGGACGGCCGGTGCTGTGTGTGCGCCCGGACAGCCCGCTGGCGTCCCTGTCGTCGGTGTCGGCGGACGACCTGCTCGCCGACCATGAGCCGCTCATCGCCATGCGCTCCGGGTACGTCATGTACCGCTATGTCCACCGGTTCCTGGAGGGCCGGGTCCCCGGCTTCTCGTACTCCACCGACGGCGCCGAGATGGGCAAGCTCATGGTCGCCGAGGGACTGGGCGCGACCGTGCTTCCCGACTTCAGCGTCATCGGCGACCCCCTGGAGAGGTGCGGCGCGATCACCCACCGGCCGCTCACCGACGAGACGACACGGGTCCTGCTGATGCTGCGGCGCCGACGGGCGGACTCGGTGCCACGAGCGGCCCAGGACCTGCACGAGGCGTTCGTCCGCAGGGCCGGGGAGCTCGGCGGCGCGCTGACGTCCGGGGCGTGATCCGGGCGGGGCACGGAAGGGGACCCGCGGGCGGCGGCGTCCCTGATCCGGCCTCGCCGGGCGCTCTGCTCCCGTCCCCGGCGGCATCCGCTTCCGGCCTCCGGCGAGACGTACGTCCCGGCCCCGACGGGGGCCTCTCACCGGACCTGGGCGGGACCCGCACTCCGGACCTCGACGAGAACCCCTCGACGACCCGGGGCACGGCACCCTCGCCCTCGCGCGGAGCGACGACGCGGATGTGACGACCGCCGCCGCCCTGGTCGTCGGGCGGGGCGCGCCCGGGGGACGAGGTTCCTCCTCGCCCCCTGGATCGCCGAGGCACGGACGCGCGACCTGACGCGTCCCGACTCTCCGTCCCGGCCGGTCGGCGTCGCCCGGGACGGGGTCACCGCGCCGCTCGCCGCCCCGGCCGCCGGCGAGACCTGCGACCGTCGGCCTGTGAACGGCGTGTCACTGGCCCCGGTCGGCGGCTGGGCGAGCCGATGAGCCGGCCCGACCGCGCGGGGTCCGCCCCGGTCCTCGTCCCCGATCGGGACGGCGACGCGGAGTCAGTCCTCTTCGCCGATCGGGACGACCACGAGGAAGGCGTCCGACTTCAGGTCCATCACGACCGTCGCCGCCAGGCCCTCGGTACGGCGTCGTGCCGCGTACTCCTCCGCGGTCCAGGATCCACGTGGAGCCCCAGCGGGAAATCGTTCCAGCACCTTTGCGCCCATGGCGGCAGACACCTCCAGCTCTGACCTCGGACCCGGAGCCACGAGTCCCGTGGGAACCGCTTGCCCGGGATTCTCCGAGACATGTCAGGTCCGTCCGCCGTCCGTCGACAGCGGCGGCCACCGACCCGGCGACGGACCGGAGGGCCCGCCCGCTCACACCTCGACGCGCTCGACCCCGTGGGGCACGGGCCCGGGCTGCGGCTCGCGGCTCAGCGTTCCCGGCCACCAGGCGCGGCGGCCGATGTCGCGGACCAGGGCGGGCACCAGCAAGGAGCGGACCACCAGGGTGTCGAGCAGGACACCGAAGGCGACGATGAAGGCGATCTGCACGAGGAAGGCCAGCGGGATCACGCCGAGGGCGGCGAAGGTCGCGGCCAGCACCACGCCCGCCGAGGTGATCACCCCGCCGGTGGCGACGAGTCCGCGCAGCACACCCTGGCGTACGCCGTGGAGCAGCGACTCCTCTCGGACCCGGGACATCAGGAAGATGTTGTAGTCGACTCCGAGGGCCACCAGGAACACGAAGCCGTACAGCGGGACGGAGGCGTCGGTGCCCGTGAAGCCGAACCCGTGCCGGAACACAAGTGACGAGATGCCCAGGGTGGCGAGGAAGTTGAGCGCCACGGTGGCCACCAGCAGGACCGGCATCAGCAGCGAGCGGAGCAGGCCGATCAGGATGACCAGGATGATGGCGAGCACCACGGGCACGATGAGCGTGCGGTCGCGTTCGGCGGTCTGCCGGGTGTCGTACTGCTGGGCCGTGTAGCCCCCGACGAGCGCGTCGGCACCCGGCACGGCGTGCACCGCCTCGCGCAGCCGCGCGACGGTGTCCTTGGCCGCGTCGCTGTCCGCGGCGGAGCGCAGGGTGACGTCGACACGCACCCGGCCGTCGACCGCCTGGGGCTCTCCCGCGCCGGGCTGCCCGGACGCCGTCACGGCGGCGGCCGAGGCGACACCCTCCGTCGCGCGCGCCGCGGCCGTGACCTGCGTGACGCGGTCGGCGTCCGCGATGATCACGGCGGGGTTCCCGGAACCGCCGGGGAAGTGGCGTCCAAGGGTCTCCTGCGCGGCGACGGACGGCGCGTCGTTGACGAAGATCTCGTCGAGGGGGACGCCCTTCGCGGTGAGGGTGGGCGCGAAGGCGGCGCAGGCCAGGAGCCCGGCCAGGGCGATCGCCCAGACCTTGCGCGGCGCGCGGTCCACCAGAGCCGCGACCCGGTTCCAGATGCCGCTGCCCGTCCGCGCGTTCCCCGCCGGGCGGGGTCCGGCCGGCCAGTAGGCGGCGCGGCCGAGCAGCACCAGGGCGGCGGGCAGGAAGGTGAGCGTGCTCAGGACGGCGCAGACGACGCCGATGGCGCCCACGGGGCCGAGCGCCCGATTGTTCGTCAGGTCGCTGAGCAGCAGCGCGAGCAGTCCGAGGGCGACGGTTCCGGCGCTCGCGACGATCGCGCCCCAGGACTGCCGCAGCGCGGCCCGGACGGCCGTGAACCGGTCGCTGCGCAGAGCGAGTTCCTCGCGGTGGCGGGCGGTCAGCAGGAGGGCGTAGTCGGTCGCGGCGCCGATCACGAGGATCGAGAGGATGCCCTGCACCTGACCGTCCACGCGGACGACGTCGTGGTCGGCGAGGACGTAGACGATCGCGCAGGCAAGGCCCAGCGCGAAGACCGCCCCGAGGATGATCAGGAAGGGCAGCAGCACGCTGCGGTAGACGAGCAGCAGGATCACCAGGACGGTCACCAGGGCCACCCCGAGGAGCAGGCCGTCGATCCCGGCGAAGGCGTCGGAGAGGTCGGCCTGGCTGGCCGCCGGTCCGGCGACCTGCGCGCTCGTTCCCGGGACGCGTTCGGCGGCGGCGCGGATGCGGTCGAGGGCGTCGGGGAGCTTCTTGCCGAGGTCGGGCCTGAGCTGGACGACGCCCTCCAGCGCCTTGCCGTCCCGTGACGGCAGGGCGGGTGACGCCCGGCCGACCACGCCGGGGGCACCGGTGAGCGAGGCGAGGGCTCCGCTCGCGGCGGACCGCTGGGACCGGGCGACGGAAGCGTCGCCGTCCACGGTCCAGACGACGATCGCGGGCAGCGTCTCGGCCTGCCGGAAGGCGCGCTGCTGGGCCACCACCTTCGTGGATTCGGCGCTGCGCGGCAGGAAGGCGGCCTGGTCGTTGGTGGCGACCTCGCCGAGTCTGCCGGCGTAGGGGCCGAGGGTCCCTCCGATGCCGAGCCAGGCCACGAGCAGGACGACGGGGATCAGCCACAGGGCCCGTCGCGGGGTGATGGACATCGCTCTCCAGATTTCACGGGCAGTTGTCTCAATGAAAAAGAATCTCAATAATTGAGATATCTTGCGCCCAGATCGTAGACCACGCCCCCGCTTCCGGACCAGGCACCCGCCCGGATGCACGGACGGCGGCCGGACTCACGCCCCGTGGCACATCCGTGGCCGGGAGAACGGTGCCCGGAGCCCGCGGGCCGTCGGGACGCGCCCGCGGACGGACGGGTTCAGCGCCCTGGGGAGCGCACGCCGGAGAGCTGTTCGTTCATCTCCGTCAGGAAGCGGAGGACCACCGACAGTTCGTCCTCGCTGAAGCCGGACCGCACGCTCATGGTGACCTCGGCGAGCGGCCTGAAATGGTCGCGCGCGGCCGATCTGGCATCGGGGACGTAGTGGAGATGGACCACCCTGCGGTCGGGACTCTCCCGGGCGCGCCGGATGTGGCCCGCGCGCTCCAGCCGGTCCAGGCACGCGGTGACCGCGCCCGAGGTGAGTCCGAGGTGCTCGCGGAGCCGGCCGGGCGTGAGCGGCTCGGGCGCGTCGAGGATCGCGGCGAGCGCCTGCACGTCCGTGGCGTGCAGACCGTGCTCCCCGGCGAAGCCGTGGACGAGCCGGTTGATCTCGCCGTTCATGCGGCGCAGCTGGACCGCGAAGGCCTGGAGATCCGTCGCCGGAGCGCGCTCCGGCTCCCGGCCCGCGTCGGGGTCCGGGTCACCCGTCCGGTCGTCACGGTCGTCTCGTCTGGCCACGCGATCAGCCTATAGAAGTCCGCCGCGTGTCCCTCGTACGG
Source organism: Streptomyces sp. NPDC005141 (assembly GCF_053599975.1). Lineage (NCBI taxonomy): Bacteria > Bacillati > Actinomycetota > Actinomycetes > Kitasatosporales > Streptomycetaceae > Streptomyces > Streptomyces sp. NPDC005141. The sequence goes on from NZ_JBSFYW010000004.1 coordinate 129,787, forward strand.
CCGTCTCGCGCCGGGCCGTCCCGTACGGCGCATCCGCGGGCGGCGCCGACGGGGAAGGGATTCAGGAGGGGGCGGACAGCGGGGGCAGCGCCGGCGACCGACGGAGGACCCATGAGCGACGACGACGCACCCACCGGACCGAGGTGTCTGGTGACCGGTGCCACCGGCTACATCGGCGGACGGCTGGTCCCCGAGCTGCTGGCCGAGGGGTACCGGGTGCGCTGTCTGGCCCGCTCCCCCGCCAAGCTGCGCGACTACCCCTGGGCCGGCGAGGCGGAGGTGGTGCGCGGCGACGTCATGGACGCCGCTTCCGTCGCCGACGCGATGGACGGGTGCGACGTCGCGTACTACCTCGTGCACGCCCTCGGCACGGGCCACGACTTCGAGGAGACCGACCGCAGGGCGGCCCGGATCTTCGGCGAGCAGGCCCGCGCGGCGGGTGTGCGGCGCATCGTCTACCTGGGCGGCCTCACCCCCGCGGGCGTACCGGAGAAGGAGCTGTCACCCCACCTCAGGTCACGGGCCGAGGTGGGCCGCATCCTGATGGAATCGGGGGTACCGGCCACCGTGCTGCGCGCAGCGGTGATCATCGGCTCCGGCTCGGCCTCCTTCGAGATGCTGCGCTATCTGACCGAGCGGCTGCCGGTGATGGTGACACCGAGCTGGGTGCACACCCGGATTCAGCCGATGGGCGTACGCGATGTGCTGCGCACCCTGGTCGGCAGCGCCCGGATGCCCGCGGAGGTCAACCGCGCCTTCGACATCGGCGGCCCCGAGGTCCTCACCTACCTGGAGATGATGCGGCGGTACGCGGCCATCGCCGGGCTGCCCCGCAGGCTCATCTTCCCGGTGCCGGTGCTCACGCCCCGGCTGTCCAGTCACTGGGTCGGACTGGTCACCCCGGTGCCCGCGTCCATCGCGCGCCCGCTCACCGAGTCGCTGCGTCACGAGGTCGTGTGCCACGAGCACGACATCGTCCGGTACGTTCCCGATCCACCGGGACGGCCGATCGGCTTCGACTCGTCGGTGTCCCTGGCGCTCCAGCGGGTGCGCGACGCCCAGGTGACCACACGGTGGTCGTCGGCCTCGTATCCCGGGACGTCCAGTGATCCGCTGCCCACCGACCCCGACTGGGCCGGCGGCAGTCTCTACACCGACCGCCGCGAGCTGACCGTGGACGCGTCGCCCGGGGCGCTGTGGCGGGTGATCGAGGGCATCGGCGGCGACAACGGCTGGTACTCCTTCCCCCTGGCCTGGGCGGTGCGCGGCTGGCTCGACCGAGCGGTGGGAGGGGTGGGGCTGCGGCGCGGGCGCCGGGACGCCGCCCGGCTGCGGGTCGGCGACTCGCTCGACTTCTGGCGCGTGGAGGAGATCGAGCCGGGTCATCTGCTGCGGCTGCGCGCCGAGATGCGGCTGCCGGGTCTGGCCTGGCTGGAGATGTACGCCGAAGTGACGGACAGCGGGCGTACGCGCTACCGCCAGCGTGCCCTGTTCCATCCGCACGGACTGCTCGGCCACCTGTACTGGTGGAGCGTCTCGCCGTTCCACTCCGTGGTGTTCGGCGGTATGGCCCGCAACATCGCGAAGGCCGCCGTGAAGAACGCGCCCGCCGGGCGGGAGGAACCCGCGCTCACCCGCTGACCCCCGCATCCGCGGGAGCCGGCCGAGCCGAAGCACACCGACGCCCTGCCCCACGCGGACCTGCCCCGGAGCCACGCCATGACCATCTCGATCGTCCTGTTCACCTCCGACCTGCGGCTGCACGACCACCCGCCGCTGCGAGCCGCCCTCGACGGTTCCGACGCGGTGGTGCCCCTGTTCGTCCGCGACGAGGCCGTCGCGGAGGCCGGGTTCACCGTTCCCAACCGGATGGCCTTCCTCACCGACTGTCTGGCGGATCTGGACGCCGGGCTCCGGGAGCGCGGCGGCCGTCTGGTGGTGCGTTCCGGCGACGTGGTGGCCGAGGTGGCCAAGACGGTCGCGGAGGCCGACGCCGACGAGGTGCACATGGCGGCGGGAGTCAGCGCCTACGCGCACCGCCGGGAGGAGCGGCTGCGCACCGCGCTGGAGGCGGAGGGGTGTCGTCTGCACGTCCACGAGACGGTGATCACCGCGCTGGCTCCCGGCGCGGTCACCCCCGCGTCCTCCGACCACTTCGCCGTCTTCACGCCGTACCACCGCCAGTGGGCGCGGCAGCCGTTGCGGGACGCGGTCGCCGCTCCCCGGGCCGTCCGGGTGCCGGAGGGCGTCGGCTCGGAGGAGATCCCGTCCCGCTCGGAGGTGTCCGGAGTGTCGCCGGGGCTGGCCACCGGCGGTGAGACGGAGGCCAGGAAGCGCGTCACGGCCTGGCTGCGGAGCGGGATCGGGGCCTACGAGGACCGCCATGACGACCTGCCCGGCGACGCGACCTCCCGGCTCTCCCCCCACCTGCACTTCGGCACGCTGTCGCCGGTCGAGCTGGTCCACCGGGCGGCCGCCGCGGGCGGTCCGGGCGCCGAGGCGTTCGTACGGCAGCTGGCGTGGCGGGATTTCCACCACCAGGTGCTGGCCGCCCGGCCGGACGCGTCCGCGGCCGACTACCGCTCCCAGCACGACCGTTGGCGCTCGGCCGCCGAGGCGCGGGACGAAATCGAGGCGTGGCGGGAGGGGCGGACCGGCTATCCGGTGGTGGACGCGGCGATGCGGCAGCTGCGGCACGAGGGCTGGATGCACAACCGGGGCCGCCTGCTCACCGCGAGCTTCCTGGCCAAGACGCTGTACGTGGACTGGCGGGTCGGGGCCCGGCACTTCCTGGACCTGCTGGTGGACGGCGATGTCGCCAACAACCAGCTCAACTGGCAGTGGATGGCGGGAACGGGCACGGACAGCCGGCCCAACCGCGTCCTGAATCCGGTGACCCAGGCCAAGAAGTACGACCCGGACGGCGTGTATGTCCGGCGCTGGGTGCCCGAGTTGGCGGGGCTCGCGGGGCGTGCCGTGCACGAGCCGTGGAAGCTCCAGGGCCTGGACCGCGCGGCCTACGACTACCCGGACCCGATCGTCGATCTGTCCGAGGGGCTGGCCCGGTTCAAGAAGGCCCGGGGCCGCGACTGAGCCGGGCGTGTCCGAGGCCTCGCGGGCGTGACCGGGGCGTCGCGGGCGTGACCGGGGCGTCGGGAGACTGACGGCGCGGACGTACCGTCAACCGGGGCTGGACGACCGGGCGGTGACCGAGCGGAACTTGCCGGAATTTTACCCGGAGTAGAGGTTTCCTTCCGGCCTGACCCCGTATTGCTGGTCGTCCGAACCACTCGTACCGGATCCGTCCGTACCGGATCCATCGCGCGGCCGACCGGAGTCAACGGCTCCGGGTCGCCGCCGCGTCGCCAGGAGGCTGCTCAATGCGCATTGCACGGAACGCGGGAACACTCTTCGTGACCGGCGCGTTGACCCTGACCCTCGCCGCGCTCGCCTACCCGGCCATGCTGGGGGTGTCGACCGCGACCACCACCTCGACGCGCATCATCGCCAATCCGTCCTCGGGTCCGCTGACCGAGGCCGATCGCGACTTCGTCGTCAAGGTGCGCGCGGCGGGACTTTGGGAGTACCCGGTCGGACAACTGGCCCTGCAGAAGGGGACGATACCGGCGGTCCGTACGGCGGGGCAGCACCTGATCTCGGGCCATGCCGGGCTCGACGACACGAGCCGCAAGGTCGCCACGCAGCTCGGCATCACGCTGCCCAACAAGCCGTCCCCGCAACAGCAGGGCTTCGTGGCGACGTTGAGCGCGGACAGCGGCAAGAAGTTCGACACCGACTTCGCCAACATCCTGCGCGTGACGCACGGGCAGATCTTCTCGACCGTCGCGAAGATCCGCGCCACGACCGAGAACACGCTCGTACGTCAGCTCGCCGACCAGGCCAACGACACCGTGCTGGACCACATCACCGTGATGGAGAAGACCGGACTGGTCGACTTCGAGCAGGTGATCATCCAGGAGACGACGCTTCCGAAGGTGCCCAAGGACAATCTGACGCCTCCCGCGCCACAGCCCGGCGAGCCGGTCGTCGTCCTGACGCCTCCCGCGGGCGACGGCGCGGGCGGTGCCTCGGTCTCCGCGAAGCCCTCTCCGACGCCGACGGTGGGCTGACCGGCGGGGGCGACGGTACGGCGGCCTACGCGGGCGGCTCGGTGAGCCTCGGCCGGTTCAGCCGCCGGCCAGGCCGGCCAGCGTGCTGAGCGCGTCCCGCAGTCCCGGCGGCCGGAGCATGCCGGGCTCCGTGCGTCCGGCCCAGCCGGGGCCGCCCAGGAGGACGGCGGGATGGCCGCGGGCGCCCTTGACGCCCCAGGTGGTGGCGGCGATGTGGCGGGCCAGCGGGCGGTCGGCGGTGGAACGGGTCTGGGACCACAGGACGACGGCGACCGGCCCCAGCCGCCGCACCGCCGCGGTCAGCGCCTCCGGGGGCACCGCGGGGCCGAACATCCGGGTGGGCAGGCCCTGTTCGACGAGCCCCGCGTGCAGCGCCTCGAGCGGCAGGCTGTGCTGTTCGCCCGGCACGCAGGCCAGCACCACGGGTCCCGCGCCGGCGTTCGGCACTCCGGGAACCGCCGGTCCCGGGGCGCGGTGCAGCACCCGGGAGATGTGCCAGGACAGCAGGTGCTCCACCTCCACGTAACGGTCTCCGGCGGACTCCCACTTGCGTCCCACCGCGTGCAGGGTCGGCACCATCACCTCCTCCCAGCCGACGACCACGCCGTGCCGTGTGACGAGCGAGGTCAACTGGTCGTCCACAGAGGGCGCGTCGAGGCGTACGGCGGCGCGCGCGAGGCCCTTGCACTCCTGCCGGGCGTCACCGAGGGGCAGCGCTCCGGCCGCCCGCGAACGGGAATCGCCCTGGCCGGCCGGGGCACCGGCCTCGGGCGCGACCGGGTCGGACCGGCCCTTCGCGGCCCTGGCCGCCTCGGCGGGCGGCACTCCGGCCGAGGTCAGCCGGCACATCTCCTCGAGCATCGCGACGTCCTGGGGCGTCCAGCGGCGGTGCCGTCCGTCGGAACGGACCGCGGGCCCCACTCCGTACCGGCGGTCCCAGGACCGCAGGGTGGTGGGTGAGACTCCGAGACGACGGGCCAGCGCACCGGTGGTGACACCGGCCTCGGCGGATCCCGTGCCCGGTCCCCGCCCCTGATCCGACCGGCTCTCACCCATACGGCGACTATACGACGCAGAAACGATGCGAGTTGTCGCCTCTGTCCCGTCGTTCACACGATGGGTCCACGGGGCCCGCCGCAGGAGGCGCCCGGAGCGAGGAGCCGTGGCCATGAGCGCAGATCCGACCGTCGAACAGCGGACCGCCGAGCCCGCGTCCACGATCACGGACGCGATCGCGGACGCGGACCTGGCGCGGGGCATCATCGACGGGGACGAGGCCTCGATCGCCGCCGCGTACCGGCGCTGGGCCCCCCTTGTCCACACGCTCGCCCGGCGCTCGCTGGGCGATCCGCGCGAGGCCGAGGACGTCACCCAGCAGGTGTTCCTCGCCGTGTGGCGGGGCGGGCGGGGCTATCGCCCGGAGCGCGGCCCACTCGCCGGCTGGCTCGTCGGCATCACCCGGCGCAAGATCGCCGACGCGTTGTCCGCGCGGACCCGGCGCACCGAGCTGGTCGGCGCGGCCGGCGCCCTCCTGGTCCTCGCCGACGACACGCGGGCCCGGCCCGAGGCGGCGCTCGACCGTGTCCTGGTCCGGCACGAGCTGGCCAAGCTCCCGACACCGCAGCGCCGGGTGCTGCATCTCGCGTTCTACGAGGACCTCACGCAGACGCAGATCGCACAGCGCACCGGCCTGCCGCTGGGCACGGTCAAGAGCCACTCCCGACGCGGTATGCACCAGTTGCGCGACGGTCTGCGGTCGGCGGCGGAGGTCTGAGCGCCGACGGCGCGCCGTGTTCAGCGGGCCGCCCGAGGCGTGGCGCGCCGATGTCCCCCGGCCCGTCCGGATCATTCCTGCCGCGGGCCAATCCGCGGCCCGACCGGCTTCGGATCACTTCCGAACCGTCATCGCGTCCTGGAGGACCACACCGTGAAGGAAGCCGTGGAGATCGGGAGAAACCCGTCTGCGGAGCCCGATCTGCCCGAACTGATGGCCCAGGTCGCCCGGGGCGACCAGCAGGCGTTCGCCGCGCTGTACGACGTCGTGGCGGGTCCCGTCCTCGGCATCGTGCGCAGGGTGCTGCGCGACCGGGCGCAGTCGGAGGAGGTCACCCAGGAGGTGCTGGTCGAGGTGTGGCGGACCGCGGCCCGCTACCGGCCCGAGCGTGGGTCGGTCACGAACTGGGTCCTCACCCTCGCCCACCAGCGGTCCGTGGACCGGGTGCGCTCGGTCGAGGCCTCGGCGGCGCGGGAGCACAAGGCCGCTCTCCTCGACCGGACGCCCGAGTTCGACGAGGTGATCGAGCAGGTCGAGGCGCGCCTGGAACGTGAGCAGGTACGGCGCTGTCTGCGCACCCTGACGGAGCTCCAGCGCCAGTCGGTGACGCTGGCCTACTACCGCGGACTGACCTACCGGGAGGTGGCGGAACTGCTCGCGCTCCCCCTCGGCACGGTCAAGACCCGCCTGCGCGACGGTCTGATCCGACTTCGTGACTGCCTGGGGGTGACGGCGTGACCACGGTGGACCTGCACACGCTGACCGGCGCGTACGCGCTGCATGCGCTGCCCGACGACGAACGTGAACGGTTCGAGCGGCACGCCGCGGACTGCGAGGCCTGTGCGCAGGAGGTCCGGGAACTGACCGCCGCGGCCGCGCGACTGGGCCTGGCCGTCACCACGTCGCCGGGCCCGGCGCTCAAGGACCAGGTCATGCGGCGGATCACCACGGTCCGCCAGGAGGGGCCGCGCACGATTCCCCTCACGGCGCCCCGGGGCGCCGGCACCCGCGGGCGCCGGTCCGCGTCCTGGGCGCTCGCGGCCGCTCTGGCCGCCGCCGCCTCGCTGGGCGGTACGGCGGTGTGGCAGCACGAGCGCGCCCAGGATGCCCAGGAGCAGGCCCGGCAGGCCGAACGGCGTACGGACGAGGTGGCCGCGGTCCTCGCCGCCCCCGACGCCAAGTCGCGTACGGCCAGGCTGGCGGGCGGGGCGAGCGGCACGGTCGTGGTCTCCAAGGACCGGGACCGGGCGGTGTTCATCGCCTCGCGGATGGCGACGCCGCCGAAGGGCAAGGTCTACCAGCTGTGGTTCGACGACGCGGGCACCATGCGGTCCGCCGGGCTGATGGATCCCGGCCGCACCACCGAGGCGGTGCTCCTGGACGGCTCCGTCGACGACGCCTCCGGCCTGGGGATCACGGTGGAGCCGACCGGTGGTTCGGCCGAACCCACCTCCGATCCGCTGGCTCTGCTGAGTTTCCCCGCCTGAGCGTTCGTGCCTTCACCCTCTGCACCGGTGAGGGCACGAGGTGCTCGCCCTGGCGCCTGTGGGTCCCCTCCGGCGGGAGGGGACCCACAGGCGACGCCGTGGTGCCGAAAAGGGAACTCCGGACCGGTCAGCCGCGACGCTTCGGGGGCAGGGGAAAGAAGCCGCTGGTGCGCTCCGCGTACTCGCGGAAGCCCGGACGCTCGGCCATGTGGCGCTCCAGCATCGGCTTTCCGCTGCCGTTGATCAGCAGGTAGCTCATCACCAGCGGCGACACCACCGACACCGCCGCCGACGGCGCACTGCCGCAGGCGAGCAGGAACAGGCCCCACCACACGCAGAAGTCGCCGAAGTAGTTGGGGTGGCGGGTCCAGCTCCACAGGCCGCGGTCCATGACGCGGCCGCGGTGGGCGGGGTCGGCCTTGAAGCGGGCGAGCTGGGCGTCGCCCAGCGCCTCGAAGAACAGGCCGACCGCCCACAGCGCGGTGCCCGTCCAGGCGAGGCCGGTCAGCGGGCCCGGCACGTACTGCGCGGCCTGGACCGGCAGCGACACCAGCCACACCAGCGCCCCTTGCAGGAGGTACACCATGCGCAGGGCGTAGAGGTCACGGCTGCCGGGGGCCTTGGCCAGCAGGGCCTCGTAGCGCGGATCCTCGCCGTGCCCCCGGCCGCGCCGCGCGATGTGCGCGGCCAGCCGCAGTCCCCACACCGAGGTGAGGACCGTGACCAGCACGCGCCGCGCGTCGTCGCCCTCCCCGGCGGACGCCAGGAAACTGACGAGGGCCACCGCGGTGAACCCGATCCCCCAGGCGACGTCCACGATCCGGTGCAGCCCCTTGTGTACGGCGACGGCGAAGGTGGCGAGCATGACGGCGAGCGCCGCGGCGGCCGCGAGAGCGAGGTTCTGGGCGAACTCGCCCCAGGGGAAGCCGCTCATCGCTCGTCCGTCCCCGGGTACCAGGCGCGCGGCACGGCGGGCATCCCGCTGATCCCGGCGGGTGTGGGCCGCACGCTCAGGATCTGGTCGACGCCCATTCGGCGCTCCTCGAAGGCGAGCGCCCCGCCGACGAGGTACAGCCGCCACACACGCGCCGTCTCCTCCCCGACGAGCCGCACGAAGTCGTCCCAGCGCTCCTCCAGGGTGCGGTGCCAGGCCGCGACCGTCCGGACGTAGTGCTCGCGCAGCGATTCCACCGAACGCACCTCGAGACCGGCGCCCTCCAGGAGTCCCACGGTCTCGCCCAGGGGCCGCATGTGCATGTCGGGGGCGATGTACGCCTCGATGAACGCGCCGCCGCCCGGGGCGACGGATCCCCGGGACATCTGCTGCACGAGAACGCGCCCCTGGGGACGCACCAGCCGGCGCAGGGAGGCGGCGAAGGCCGGGTACTCGGCGTCGCCGACGTGTTCGCCCATCTCGACCGTGGCGACCGCGTCGTAGGCGCCTCCCTCGATGTCCCGGTAGTCCTGGCACACCACGTCGACCAGGTGCTCCAGCCGGCGCTCCCGCACCTGCTCGCGTACGTACGCCGCCTGTTCCGCGGCCAGTGTGACCGCGGTGACCTGCGTCTTGTGCTCCTCGGCCGCGTACAGGGTGAGGGAGCCCCAGCCGCATCCGATGTCGAGGAGCCGGGCTCCCGGCACCAGACCGAGCTTGCGGCAGATCAGCTCCAGCTTGGCGCGCTGGGCGTCGGCGGGGCCGAAGGCGGGGTCGTCGCTCGTCCAGTAGCCGCTGGAGTAGGCCATGGTGTCGTCGAGGAGCAGCTGGTAGAACGCGTTCGACAGGTCGTAGTGGTGGCTGATGGCGGCCCGGTCGCGGGCCCTGCTGTGCAGGCCGCCGCGCAGGCGTGCCTGTGAGGCGGGGGTCGCGGGCCGGGGGCCGACCGCCCCGAGGCGCAGGGCGGCGCCGACGGCGTGGGCCCGGTCGGCGAGCGTGGGCCGGGGTGTGTGCAGACCGCGTTCGCGTACGGCGCCCCACATCACGCTCAGGGCCTGTGCGAGGTCGCCCTCGACATCGAGTTCGCGCGTGATGTAGGCCTGGGCCAGGCCCAGTTCCCCGGGCTGCCAGAGCAGCCGTCTGAGGGCACGTCGTGAACGCACCACCACGACGGGGGTGTCGGGTGGTCCGGCCTCGCTGCCGTCCCAGGCGCGCAGCCGCAGCGGGAGCGGTCCGCCGAGGGCGTCCTCGGCCAGTGCGGCGAGCCGGTGGGCGGCGCCGCGTCGAGTGGTGCGGGCGGCGGGCGCGGTGCTCATGGGGTGGGGTCCTCCTTCGTGAACAGGTACTGCTGGACGTCCAGATAGCCGGATCGGAACCCGGCTTCGGAGTAGGCGAGGTAGAAGGTCCACATGCGGCGGAAGGTCTCGTCGAAGCCGAGGGCGGCGACCTCGTCCGCCCGCTCGGCGAACCGTTCGCGCCACAGGCGCAGGGTCTCCGCGTAGTGCGCCCCGAAGGCGTCCCTGCGGGTGGTGCGCAGGGACGAGTGGGCGCGGGTCACCTCTTCCACCGCCACCACGGAGGGCAGCTGTCCGCCGGGGAAGATGTACTTCTGGATCCAGGTGAAGGTGTCGCGGGAGGCGAGCATGCGGTCGTGCGGCATGGTGATCGCCTGGAGCGCGACGCGTCCGCCGGGGGCGAGCCGTGCGTCGAGGGTGGCGAAGTAGACGGGCCAGAACTCATCGCCGACCGCCTCGATCATCTCGACGCTGACCACGGCGTCGTACGTTCCCCCGGCCTCGCGGTAGTCGCACAGCTCGATGCTCACCCGGTCGTCGAGCCCGGCCGCGCGTACCCGCTCGCGGGCCAGGGCCCGTTGCTCCCCGGAGAGGGTGAGCGAGGTGACGTGGGCCCCGCGTGCGGCGGCGCGGATCGCCAGCTCACCCCAGCCGGTGCCGATTTCGAGGAGCCGGGTACCGGGTCCGACCTCGGCGAGGTCCAGCAGGCGGTCGATCTTGCGGTGTTGCGCGGTGGCCAGCAGGGACCAGGTGGCGGGGAAGCCCCGGAAGAGGGCCGCCGAGTAGCTGAGGGTGTCGTCGAGGAAGAGCGCGAACAGGTCGTTGGAGAGGTCGTAGTGGCGGCTGATGTTGTCGCGGGCGCCCGTGGGGGTGTTGCGCTGGACGTCGGGCCGGCTCATCGCCCACAGTCCGCGCAGTTTCTGGAGCGGGGCCGGGACCAGCCGTGCCGCGTTCCCGGCCAGCACGGTGAGCGCGGCGACCAGGTCCGGCGCGTCCCACTCCCCCGCCATGTAGGACTCGCCGAAGCCGATGAGGCCCTGGGCAGCGATGCGGCGGTGGAAGGCGGAGGGGTCGTGGATCTCGATGACCGGGCCGCCCGCGCCGACGCGGGTTCCGTCGGCGAACCGTGCCTGCAGGGGCAGGCGTTCCAGCGCCCGGCGCAGCAGGGCCCGGGTGACGGCGGTGCGGGCTCGCGAGGTTTCCGGCGGCGTCACCACGTCCGGCCAGTGGTCCGGGTCGGTGTCCAGTCGTGGCGCCGCGACGGGGCAGGACTCGGCAGTCCTCATTTCACGTTCTCCTGGGCTCGGTGAGGGGTGCGGGGCTGGACGGGCAGTCCGCGCAGGTAGAGGCGGATGCCGTGCAGCCGGATGGCGGCGGACACGGCGGCGGTGGACCACGGGTTGCGCAGCGCCTGGCGCAGCAGCGAGCCGACGGTCGCGGCCCGGCGGGTCCCGCGTACGGTGGCGGTGAAGGGCCGGGCGCCCGCGCGTTCCAGATGGACCGTCAGATCGAGTCGGCTGCCGGGTCTGGGCAGCCGCATCCGGTACGCGCCGTCGACGGGGAAGAACGGCGAGACGTAGAACTCCTTGTCCGTCCGCGCGATCCCGCTGTCGCCGGGACGCAGCAGATAGGAGTGCCGTTCGCCGTAGGTGTTGTGCACCTCGGCGACGACGCAGCGCGCGGTGCCGTCGGGGTCGTGACACCAGTACAGGGTCAGCGGGTTGAAGACGTGGCCGAGGACCCGGGCGTGGGCGAGCATCACCACCGGTCCGCCGTGCAGGTCGACTCCGTGCGAGGCGAGGAAGCGGTCCAGACCCGCCCGGATGCTCGGCTGGTCGCCGTCGAAGTGGTCGCGGGGGTCGAACCGTGCCAACGGGCGGAGGACGAAGGGCAGTTCCGGCGGCCGGTCGGGGTCCGTCAGCCACATGTACGTCCGGTGGCGGAGCGCGTACCGGGTGGGTGCGGTGCGTATGTGCGCGACCGTGCAGGGATAGAGGGCGGGAGTGTCGATCACCAGGTCACCCCCAGCGCGGCGGCGGCCTCGACGCCGGACCGGCAGCCGTCCTCGTGGAAGCCCCACCCGTGGTAGGCACCGGCGTACGCGGTCACCGGGCTGTTCAGCCGCGGGAGTTGGCGTTGGGCGGCGACGGACTCGGGTGTGTATACGGGGTGTTCGTACTCCATGCGGGCCAGGACCCGGGACGGGTCGACGCGGTCCTCGCCGCCCAGGGTGACGACATAGGTCTCGGGCGCGTCCAGCCGCTGGAGGCGGTTCATGTCGTAGCTGACCCGGACCCGGTCCGCGTCGGTGCCGCAGTCCGGCATCAGGTAGTTCCAGGAGGCGCGGGCTCCGGTGGCGCGCGGCAGGAGTGCCGTGTCGGTGTGCAGGAGGGTGGTGTTGCGCGAGTAGCGGAAGGCTCCGAGGACCTCGCGTTCGGCGAGGCAGGGGTCCGCGAGCAGCCGCAGCGCCTGGTCGGGATGGACCGCGACGACCACGGAGTCGTACGAGGCGGTGGTGCCGTCCTCGGTGGTGATCTCCACCCCGTCGGCGTGGCGGCGCACGGCCCGGACCGGGGTGGAGGTGTGTACCGCGTCGAGCTGTTTGGCCAGCTGGTCGACGTAGGAGCGGGAGCCGCCGGTCACCGTGCGCCAGACCGGCGAGTCGCCCACCGAGAGCATGCCGTGGTGCTCCATGAAGCGGAACAGATAGGCGGCAGGGTAGCGGCGGGCCGTGGCGGCGTCGCAGGACCAGACCGCGGAGACGAGCGGGGTCATGAAGTGCCGGGTGAAGTAGGGCGAGAAGCGCTGCCGGGCCAGGAACTCGCCCAGGGTCAGGGTGTCTTCGCCGCCCTCGGCCAGCAGGCGGCGGGCGGCGCGGTGGAAGGCCGGTATTTCGGTGAGCATCCGCAGATAGGAGCCGCGCAGCGCGTTGCGCGGTGTGGCGAACAGGCCGGCGGGGCCTCGCGCGCCCGCGTACTCGAGTCCGCAGCCCTCGCACCGCACCGACATGCTCATCTCGGACTCCTGGGTGGCGACGCCGAGTTCGGCGAAGAGCCGCAGCAGGTTCGGGTAGGTGCGGTGGTTGTGCACGATGAAGCCCGAGTCGACGCGGTGCAGGCGTCCGTCGGACGAGGTCAGGTCGTGGGTGTGCGCGTGTCCGCCGAGCCGGTCGTCCGCTTCGTACAGGGCCACGGGCCCCACTCGGCTGAGCACGTGTGCGGCGGTGAGCCCGGCCACTCCCCCGCCGATCACGGCCGTGCGCCGGCGCGCCCCCTGCCGTTCCTGCCCGGTGCGCCCCGCGCCGCTGTCCGAAGCGTCTGCGGACCTGTGCCTCATCGGTTTCCTCCCGCCGGGCTCCTCGTCGGAGCTCTCGGAGGTATTCCGGAGCTGAGGCCTCTACGGATTGGCCGGGGAGCGATCATCCATCGATCGGGGGAGGAGGCCGCCGAAGGACGCCGTGACCAGGGGCCGAAGGCGCCGGGCCGTCCTCACCGGCCGCCCGTGCGCCCCGCCCCGTCCGTGTACCGGGCCAGTTCCCAGGGGTCGTGGGCGCTGAAGACGTCGACCTCGTCTCCGTGCAGGCGGACCAGTTCGCGCAGCCGTGCGTGGTTGGCGAGCCGGAGGGGCCGGTCCACCTCGGTGATCTGCTGGAGGATGTCCATTCCGGGGTGGCCCCGGGGACGGTCGGGGTCGATCTCGCGGTGGAAGTAGTAGGCGTCACCGCAGTGCAGGAGCCAGCGCCCGGCGTCCTGGACGGCTGTGGCGCTGTGGCCCCGGGTGTGCCCGCCGAGCGGGACGAGCAGGATCTCCGCGTGCAGGCCCTCCAGCGGGCGGACCGCGTCGAACCCGAACCAGGGGTCCCCCGAGGGCTCCGCGTACGTGACCCAGTGCGGCCGGTGTGCCCACTGGGCCGGGCGGTAGCGGACGCGGTCCTCGGGGTGGGTACCGGGTGCCGCCATGGCCGCGCGGTGCTCGGCCTCGCTCAGATGGACCTTGGCCCAGGGGAAGTCGGGCAGGCCGCCGGCGTGGTCGAGGTCGAGATGGCTGAGCACGATGTGCCGTACGTCCTCGGGCCGGAAGCCGAGGGCGGTGACCTGGTGCAGCGCGGTCTCGGCGAGGTCCAGGACCGGCTGGGCGCGGCCGAGGAAGTCCGCGCCGAGACTCTCCTCGGGCCGTGCCACATCGGCCGTACCGATGCCGCTCTCGATCAGGACAAGGCCGTCGCGGTCCGTTTCGACGAGCAGGCAGTGGCACACCGCGGGGAGGCTTCCCTCCGCGCTGTCGATCGTTCGCAGGGAACCGCAGTTCAGGTGGTGGATCTTCACGGGTGAGTCCCTTCGGGCGTCCGTGGATGCCCTCCTGGCACCGGCACGGAGCTGTACTGGGGTCCGTCATAAATAACGAACGTTCGTAAGCTAATAGCGAACGGTCGTTAGGTTAAGCTGACCGTATGAGCCCGCGCAAGTCCGTCGCCGAAACCGCCGCCACCCGTGACCGGATCATCGGGAGCGCCCTCGCACTGGCCTCCGCCGAGGGCCTCGAAGGCCTCACCATCGGACGCCTCGCCACCGATCTGGCGATGAGCAAGGCCGGCGTGATCGGCCACTTCGGCAACAAGGAGGCACTCCAGCTCGCCGTACTGGACGCGGCGGTCGAGCGGTTCCGGCTGCGGGTGCCGGCACGGGCCCTCGGGGCCAGGCCCGGTACGGAGCGGCTGACGCGCGCCTTCGAGGAATGGATCGCCTACATGGCCGAGGCAGAGGGGCACGGGGGCTGCTTCCTCACCTCGGTGGCGAGCGAGTTCGACGGCCGCCCCGGCCCGGTCCGCGACGCGGTCCTGGCCGCGCTGGACGCGTGGACCGCGTACGTCTCGGCGGAACTGGACACGGCGGTCGAGACCGGCCAGCTCCCCGGGCGCACCGATGTGGACCAGCTCGTCTTCGAGCTGGGCGGGGTGATCCTGGCGGCCGACCAGTCGATCCAGCTGCACCGCGACCCACAGGCGCCGACCCGGGCGCGTCGCGCCATCGCCCGCCTGCTCATCGCCCCCTGACACGGCCCCGCGGGACCTGCGGAGCGACGGGTCCGCAGGTCTCCTCCACATCGGTACGCGAGCGACACCTCTACACATAAGGGCGAAATAAGCGCAGAATGGTGATGCGCGGCGCCGACCGCGCGGTGCTTCGGGCGCGGTCGGGCCGTGGAGATCGGACCAGATCGAAGGAGACGAGTCATGGCCGACGTCTCACATGCCGGTGGCGACATCACCAGCCACCCGGATGCATCCGAGATGCGCGCCCGGTACGAGCGCGTGATCGGTGGTCGCGACGTGGCGCTCGTGGACGGGCCGGTGTTCCTGCTCGGCCTGTACTGCGCCGTGTCCCCGTGGGTACTCCACTACACGACGAGCCAGCCCGACCTGGCGACGCACAACCTGATCATGGGCATCGCGATCGGCGTGCTGGCTCTTGGATTCACCGTCACGCCGGGGAGGATGTACGGCCTGAGCTGGGCGATCTGCGCGATGGGCACCTGGATGATCATCTCGCCGTGGATCGTCGGCAGCAGCCCGGACACCGGAGTCGCGCTCAACAGCATCATCATCGGCGCCCTGGCCGTCGTGCTCGGCGCGCTGTGCGCGCTCACGGCGAACAGGAGCAGCGGCAACCGGTTGTGATGCCACAGCCGGGCGCGGGCGCCCGGTGTCCGCACCGGCGCCCGCGCCCTTCGACGGCTCGGTCAGTTGACGCCCCGGTCGTGGCCCTCCCAGTACGGCTCGCGCAGCTTGTACTTCTGGAGCTTGCCGGTGGCCGTCCGGGCCAGTTGATCCCGGAACTCGACCGAGGTCGGCGCCTTGTACCCGGCGAGGCGCTCCTTGCAGTACTGGATCAACTCCCGCTCCGTCGCCTTCGCCTCCGGCGCGAGGACCACCAGGGCCTTGACGGTCTCGCCCCACTTCTCGTGCGGCACGCCGATCACCGCGACCTCGGCGACCGCGGGATGACTGAAGAGCGCGTCCTCCACCTCGATCGAGGACACGTTCTCACCGCCGGTGATGATCACGTCCTTCTTGCGGTCACTGATCGTCAGATAGCCGTCCTCGCCGATCGATCCGCCGTCGCCGGTGTGGAACCAGCCGTCGGCCAGCGCCCGTTCGGTCTCCGTCGGCTGCTCCCAGTACCCCTCGAGGACGACGTTGGAGCGCGCGAGGATCTCGCCGTCGGCGGAGGTGCGCAGGGTCACGCCCAGTGCGGGGGCGCCTGCGCGCACCAGTTTCTCGGCCCGGGCCTGCGGGTCGAGGCCGTCCCATTCGGACCGTGAGCGGTTGACGGTGAGCAGGGGTGAGGTCTCGGTGAGGCCGTAGATCTGGATGAACTCCCAGCCCAGCAAGGACTCGACGCGTGCGACGGTCTTGGTGGGCGGCGGCGCTCCGGCGACGATGATGCGCACCCGGTCGCGGCCGGGGATCTCGCCCTCCCAGGACTCGGCGGCGGCCAGCACCGCGTTGACGACGGCCGGCGCCGCGCACATCACGGTCACGCCGTGCTCGGCCACCCGGCGCAGGATCTCCGCCCCGTCGACCTTGCGCAGCGCGATCTGCCGAACACCCAGGCCCGCCATGGCGAACGGCATTCCCCAGCCGTTGGCGTGGAACATCGGCAGGGTGTGCAGATACACATCGCGGTCGGTGACGCCCGCGTGCAGGGCGAAGGTCGCGGCGTTGACCCAGATGTTGCGGTGGGTGATCTGGACGCCCTTGGGCCGGGCCGTCGTACCGCTGGTGTAGTTGATCGTCGCGGTGGCGTTCTCGTCCGCCTGCCAGGGACGGGGTTCCGTGCCGAAGCGGTACAGCTCGGCGTCGGCGGCGGCGCCGAGTGTGAACCGGTGCTTGCAGCTGATCCCGGCGAAGCGGTCGGTCAGTTCGGGGTCGACGAGCAGGACGCTCGCGCCCGAGTGGTCGACGATGTAGCTCACCTCGTCGGCCGTGAGACGGAAGTTGACCGGTACGAGGACCCGGCCGTGGCCGCTGACGCCGAAGAACGAGATGAGCAGCCTGGCGCTGTTGGGCGAGACGACGGCCACGCGCGCGCCGTGCGGAACACCCAGCGCGTCGAGCCCGGCGGCCTGGGCTCTGGCGAGCTCCCCGACGCGCCGGTATGTCAGCCCCTCCCAGGGCTCGGCCGGCTGGTCCGGTTCGTCGACCACGCCGACGCGGTCGCCGTACACGGTGACGGCGCGGTCCAGGAAATCACGGGCCCCGAAGGGGACGAACATCACGGCCTCCCGACGATCGGACGATGTCCAAGTTCTATCCTGGCCACGCCCCCGCGCATCCGGACAAGCCCCGAGTGGCCTCGACCGCGTGTCCGCCTCCGTGTCCCGCGAGGCGCCCTTGGCCCCGACCCGCTCCACGCGTCAGGATCGTCCGATGGACAGCCGACCGACGTTCGAATTCCCCGGGCCGCTGCGCATCGACGGGCTGGGGCTGCACCTGCGTGAGTGGTCCGACGACGATGTCGCGGATCTCGTCGCGCTCTACGACGATCCCGAGATCGACCGGTGGACTCCGGTCGCCTCGCCCTTCGACACCGGGGCGGCGCTCGCCTACCTCGCGGCGGCCGAACAGAAGAGCGCCGAGGGGCGGGCCGTGCAACTGGCCATCACCACGGACGGTGAGCGGCCTCGGGGCGAGATCCTGTTGTTCCCCGGCTCGGCCGACGAGCGGGACGTCGAGCTCGCCTACGGCGTGGGGGCCGCGTACCGGGGCCGGGGACTCGCGACCCGGGCGGTCCGGCTCGTCGTGGACTTCGCGCACCGTCATGTCGGCGGGCGGCGCATCGTGCTGTGCATCGAGGACGGGAACACCGCGAGCGAGGGGGTCGCCAAGGCGGCGGGCTTCGCACTCGCCGGCGACGAGCCCGTCGTCCGTACCGCGAAGGGCCGGGAAGTCGTCCTGCGGACCTGGAGCCATCTCGACGACGCCGCCCCGTTCCGCGGGTGAGGGCACGCTCCGGCGGCCCGGCGGTCGCCCGGAACGGTGCGCGCGGTGCCCGCCGCCGAATGCCCGGCAGCGGGGACCGGAGACGGCGGGGCGGAGGCCGTGCGGGTCCCGCGGACCACGCGCGCCCGGCGTCGGATCCCGGAGGGCGCCCCCGGCGTCAGGTGTCCGGGAGCGCCCGTGTTCTCACGTTCCGGCGGGCTCCGCCTCCTGAGCCGGCGCCGTCAGATACTCCTCGGTGACCTCCTTCGGGCCGAACGGCCACACCTTCTCCAGACGTGCCCAGACGACGAAGGCGACCAGGCCGAGGGCGAGCCAGGCCAGCGACCACTCGATGGGGTGACGGCCAGGGGAGTTCTTGTCCGCGTATCCGTAGATGGTGAGCCAGCCGGCCAGCGCGAGGAAACTCGGCAGGGGGTAGAGCCACATCCGGTACGGGCGGCGCAGCCCCGGTTGCCGCTTGCGCAGCACCGACAGGGCGACCACCTGCGCCAGCGCCTGGACGATCACCATGACCGTGGTCAGCAGCTGGATGAGGGTGGCGAGGTCGGTGTGACGGCCGATCAGGAAGCCGATCGCCGTGATGACGCCCATGGTGGCGAGGCCCAGCGTCGGGAAGCGGTGCTTCGGGTGCAGTTTGGCGTAGGGGCGGAAGAAGACGCGTTCGCGGGCGGCGTCGTAGGGCACCCGCGAGCCGCCGAGCAGCCCCGTGAAGACCGAGGCGAACGCGGTGATGAGGATGAGCACGGTCACCGTGTCGGCGGCTCCCTCGCCCCAGGTCTCCTCCAGGACCGCCGAGGCCACCGAGGTGGAGGCGATGTCGCCGGGGTCCGTCATCCGGTGCCAGTCGATGACGCCGAGCGTGCCGATCTGGAGCAGCAGGTAGATCGCCATGATGCCGAGGATCGAGTAGATGATGGAGCGGGGCAGGGTGCGGCCGGGGTCCTTGATCTCGGCGCCCATGTAAGCGGTGGTGTTGTAGCCGAGGTAGTCGTAGATGCCGATGGTCAGGCCCGCGGCGAAGCCGACCCAGAAGTGGCTGCCGGACAGCTCGAAGGCGCCTGCCGGGTAGGTGAAGGCGAGGTCGGCGCTGAATCCGGTGGCCGCGGCGATGATCACCAGAAGGACCGAGGTGATCATCACGGCCCACATGACGGCGGTGATGCGCGCGATGTGCTCGATCCCGCGCCACAGCAGGAGGACGACCAGGGCGACGATGCCGAGTCCGACGAGGTCGCCGGTGGTCCTGCCCATGTCGGGGGCCAGATAGCCCAGGTACTGGACGAAGCCGACCACGCCGGTGGACATGATCAGCGGGATGAAGAGCATCGCCGTCCACACGAACAGGAACGGCATCAGGCGTCCGGTGCGGTACTGGAAGGCCTGGCGCAGATAGACGTAACTGCCGCCGGAGCCGGGCATGGCCGCGCCCATCTCGGCCCAGACCAGTCCGTCGGCGAGCGCCAGCAGGGCGCCCGCGACGAAGCCGATGACCGCCTGCGGACCGCCGAACGCGGCGACCATCAGCGGGATCGTCACGAACGGCCCGATGCCGCACATCTGGCTCATGTTGATGGCGGTGGCCTGGAACAGGCCGACGCGGCGGACGAATCCGCCGGTGGGTGGCGGGTTACCGGACATGGGGCCTCCTCGGAACAGGACGCGCGGAGAGGTACGAGGGGACGGCCGGCCCCGATGGCGGCCGGCGGATCAAGGCGGAGCAGGGGCGGCGGGTGACCGGCCGGCGCAGGGCTCCCCTCGGCTCGCCCGGCGAGGCTGACTGGGCGATAAAGTTAAGGAGCCTTACTAGGTGCGTCAAGGGGGCGTCATGAATGAGTGAGAATGGTGCGATGCCCGCCAGCGACGCCGCAGAGCAGCCCGGACAGCCCTGGAACCGCCGGCGGCTGCGCAGCACCAACGAGCGTCTGCTCCTCGACCGGCTGCGGACCGGCGGCGCCGCCTCACGCGCCCAGCTCGCCCGCGAGACGGGCCTGTCCAAGCCGACGGTCTCCAGCGCGCTCGCCGCACTGGAGGGGGCGGGGCTCGTCCACGAGGTCGGAACGCGCGCGCCCGAGCGCGGCCGGGTCGCCGTCCTGTACGCCCCCGACCCCGCGGCCGGGTACGCGCTCGGCATCGACATCGGCCGCAGCTGGCTGCGCGTCGCTGTGGCCGACCTCGACGGCTCGGTGGTCGCGCGCGCCGATGTGCGCAACCGCGCCCGCACGTCCGGGGCCATGGCGGACCTCGTGGTCTCCACCGCCCACCAGGTCGTCGCCAACTCCGGTGTCGGAGCGCACGAGGTGGCCCACGCGGTGGTGGGCACGCCGGGTGTGTACGACGAGGAGCGGCGCCGGGTGCGGTACGCGATGCACCTGCCCGGATGGGGGCGGGCGGGTCTGTTCGACCGGATGCGCGAGGAGCTGGGCATCCCGCTGGAGGTGCACAACGACGCGAACCTCGCGGCGCTCGGCGAGTACACGTACGGGGTCGGCGCCGGCAGCCGGCTCTTCGCCTACATCATGATCGGCACCGGCCTCGGCATGGGTGTCGTCAGCGAGGGGCGGCTGTTCACGGGCGCGCACGGCGGTGCCGGCGAGATCGGCTTCCTGCCGTGGCCGGGCCCGCGGAAGCCCGAGACACTGGAGGACGCGGTGTCGGGAGAGGCCGTGGTCGAAGCCGCCCGGCACTTCGGCATGACCGGGCAGCTGACCGCGAAGGCCGTCTTCGACGCGGCGCGGGAGGGGCACGGGCCCGCGGTCGAGGCGGTCCGGCTGGAGGGCGAGCGGATCGCGCACACGGTGGCGGCCGCGGCGGCGGTGCTCGATCCCGATCTGGTGGTCCTGGGCGGTGGAGTCGGCCACAGCGTCGATCTGCTGCTGCGGCCCGTCCGCGAGACCCTGCGCGCCCTCACACCCCTGCGCCCGCGGATCGCACCCGGCCGTCTGGGCGAGGACGCGGTGCTGCTCGGCGCGGTGGCGACGGCGCTGGGCACGGCGCGCGATGTGGTGTTCGAGCGCCGGTCGGCTTCCTGACCGGGGGCGGCATCCGCCGGCCCCGTCGGCGTCCGGCGCGGCTGGGGCACGGCGCGTCCCGTGACGCCGAACAGGGGTGGCCCGCCCCGCCGGTGATTGACATGACTTACTCAGCGTCCTAGCTTGTGGACCCAGTTAGTAAAGTTTCCTAACTTGCAGTGCCGAAGCGCGGATGCTCCCCCACCTCCCAAGGAGACCACCGTGTTCCACCGCCCTGCCTCCCGGCGGCGTCTCGCCACGGCCGCCGTCGCCCTGGGCCTGCTGTGCACCCTCTCCGCGAGCGCCTGGGCCGACGGGCCCGACCCCCGAACGGCCGCCACACCACCCGTCCGTGTCACGCCGGTGGCCTCCGCGCCGGGCAGCACCACGGCACTGTCGGGGTACACGATCCAGTCCACCGCCAAGGTCCCCGACCCGGCGGCCGAAGTCTCCAGCCCCGGCTATCCGGCGAGCGGCTGGTACCCGGCCGACTCCCGCTCCACGGTCCTCGCGGCGCTGCTCGCGAACGGGAAGTACGCGGATCCCTTCTACTCCACCAACCTGCAGAAGATCCCGAAGGCCGACTTCGCCGTGCCCTGGTGGTACCGCTCGGACTTCACGGTCACCGACACCTCCCGGCGCAGCCATCTGGACTTCAGCGGGGTGATCTCGGCGGCGGACGTCTACGTCAACGGCCGTCAGGTCGCCGACGCCTCCGAGGTGACCGGCGCCTACACGCACCACGAGCTGGACATCACCTCGCTGGTGCGCGCGGGCACCAACACGGTCGCCTTCCGTATCCGGCCCAACGCGCCGAACCAGAACCTGACCATGGGCTGGATCGACTGGCTCCAGCCGCCGCCCGACCAGAACATGGGCATCGTCCGTGACGTGCTCGTCCGCCGCGGCGGCCCGGTCGCGCTGCGCGACGCGCATGTGGTGACCGCCCTCGACGTCCCCTCCCTCCGCTCCGCGGACCTCACCGTCAAGGCGCGGGCACGCAACGAGACCGGCTCGGCCGTCACCGCCACGGTGTCCGGCCGCATCGGCTCCGTGTCCTTCTCGAAGGCCGTCCCGCTCGCGGCTCACGAGACGAGGGCTGTCACGTTCTCACCGTCCGACGTCCCCGGGCTGCGCCTGACGTCACCGAAGGTGTGGTGGCCCGCGGGCATGGGCGGGCAGCCGCTGTACGGCCTCGACCTGACGGTCTCCGTCGCCGGCGCCCCCTCCGACACCGCGCACGAGGACTTCGGCATCCGCCGGGTGAAGGCGCCCCTGAACTCCGACGGCGCCCGGCAGTACAGCGTCAACGGCCGCAGGCTGCTCATCAAGGGCGGCGGCTGGTCCCCGGACGAGTTCCTGCGCTGGGACCGCGAGTACGTCGAGGACCGGTTGAAGTACGCCCTCGACCTGGGCCTCAACACCGTCCGCCTCGAAGGACACATCGAGCCGGACGAGTTCTTCGACCTCGCCGACCGCCTCGGCGTTCTCACCCTGCCCGGCTGGGAGTGCTGCGACAAGTGGGAGGGGCAGGTCAACGGCAGCGAGACCGGCGAGAAGTGGACGGCTTCCGACTATCCGGTCGCCAAGGCGTCGATGGCCGCCGAGGCAGCCCGGCTGCGCGACCACCCGAGCGTCATCTCCTTCCTCATCGGCAGCGACTTCGCACCGGACGCGACGATCGAGAAGAACTACCTCGACGCGCTGAAGGCCGCCGACTGGCCCACGCCGGTCGTCGCTGCGGCATCCGCCAAGTCCTCCCCCGTGTCCGGAAGTTCGGGCATGAAGATGACAGGTCCCTACGACTGGATCCCGCCGGGCTACTGGTACGCCAAGCGCGAGGGCGGCGCGACCGGCTTCAACTCCGAGACCGGTGGCGGTCCCGACATCCCCACCCTCGACACCCTGCGCCGCATGATGTCGCCCGCCGAACTGGACACCCTCTGGAAGGACCCGGACGTCAGGCAGTACCACCGCTCGCCGTCCCCGGTGTTCGGCACCCTCAAGATCTACGACGCCGCCCTGGCCGGCCGCTACGGCGCGCCGACCGGCCTCACCGACTACGTGCGCAAGGCACAGCTCGCCCAGTACGAGAACGTGCGCGCGCAGTTCGAGGCGTACGGGCGCAACGCCACCGACTCCTCCAAGCCGTCGACCGGAGTCGTGTACTGGATGCTCAACAGCGGATGGACCTCACTGCACTGGCAGTTGATGGACCGCTATCTGGACCAGGGCGGGGCCTACTTCGGGGCGAAGAAGGCCAACGAGCCCCTGCATGTCCAGTACTCGTACGACAACCGGTCCGTCGTCGTGGTGAACAACCGGCACGCGGCCGCGACCGGCCTCACCGCACGCGTCACGCTTTTCGGGACCGACGGCTCACAGAAGTACGACAGGACGGCGACCGGTGTGAGCGTGGGCGGTGACGGGGCGCGCAGCACCGCGCTCACGGTGCCTGCCTCGGTGAGCGGTCTCCCGACGACGTATCTGGCACGGCTGGTCCTGAGCGACGCCGGGGGCAAGGAGGTCAGCCGCAACGTCTACTGGCTGTCGACCCGGCCGGACACCCTCGACTGGGCGAACACCGACTGGTACTACACGCCGACGACGAGCTACGCGGACCTCAAGGGGCTCAACTCCATGGCGCGGGTGCCGGTTTCGGCCTCGGTGTCGACCTCCTCCGGTCCCGGCGCGACATCCACGACGAAGGTCACCCTGCGGAACGACGGGACCGGGAGGACACCCTCGCTGCTGACCGACGCGCATCTCGTCGACGCCGAGGGCCGGCCGGTGCTGCCGGTCCGGTGGTCCGACAACCAGGTGAGCCTGTGGCCGGGCGAGTCGGTGACCCTGACGGCGACCTACCGGACGGCCGATCTGCACGGGGCCAAGCCCAGGGTGCGGGTCTCCGGGTGGAACACGCCGGAGCGGACGGTCCGGTCCCGGTAGAAACGGCGCGAGGGGCGGGTCCGGTTCGGGCCCGCCCCTCGCGCGACTCGTTCTCAGCTCACGTTGAGCGCCGTGTCGTCGACGACGAAGGACGTCTGGAGCGTGGAGTCCTCGACGCCGGTTTGATCGTGACCGTCTGCCCGGCGTAGGTGGTGCCGAGACTGAACGTGCGCTGCGTGTATCCAGACATCAACCGCACAGAGCACGGGGAAGCCCGTCACGAGTGCCCGCGCGGGAGCGGACTGGCTCCGCTCGGTGGGGGCAGATACAAAGCAGCGGGGGACCGAGCAAGAGGGGCGGAGATGGAGATCTCGGGCGTCATCAGTGCCATCCTCATCGGCATCATCATCGGTGTGCTGGGCCGGCTCGCGTTGCCGGGCCGCCAGCGCATCGGCATCCTGTGGACGATCGTGGTCGGCATCGTGGCCGCGTTCATCGGATCGGGGGTCGCCGCCGCGTTCGGCGTCGCCGCCACCAAGGGCGTCGACTGGATCGAGTGGCTCATCCAGATCGGTCTCGCCGCACTGGGCGTCGCGGTACTGGACCGGTCGCGGGCTCGCCGCTGAGCGGCCGACGCCGACCGGCGGCCGCCGACGGTTCGGGCTTGCCGCGCCTCGGCGGCCGGTGAATCGCGTTGCGGAGCGGGTTCCCGTGCGGCTAAGTTCTGCGGGCTTCACACCCGTACGTCCGACGCCACGGAGAGACCTTGCCGCCACGCATCACACCGTTGACCGATCCCGAACCCACCGCGTCGAGCCGACGTCTGGTCTGGCTCGCCTCGGACGCCGAAGGGGTCCCGGTGGGTTCGGCGTTCCTCCGGCTGTTCACCAGGGAGGGTCTGGACCATCTCGCCGAGCTGGAGATCGCCGTACATCCCGCCGAACGGCGCAAGGGGGTGGGCGGCGTTCTCCTGGACGCAACCACGGCCGCCGCGCGGAGCGAGGGGCGACGGTCGCTCGTGTCCCGGGCCACGGTCGGCACTCCCGGCGACGGGTTCCTCGTGGCGCGCGGGTTCCGCAAGGCGCTGTCCCTGACGTTCGCACGGCTCCCGCTGGCGGAACTCGACCTCCCCGCCGTCACGGAGATCGCCGAACGTCCGCACCAGGGTTACGCGTTGACGCACTGGGACGGCATCGTGCCGCCCCATCTGGCGCACACCTACGCCGATTCCCGGCGGGCCATGGACGACATGCCGATGGAGGACAGCGATCACGCGATCGAGGTCTGGGACGTGGAACGGGTCGTGGCGGTGGCCGAGGTCGTTCTCAAGCGCGGCGACGCGCTCCACACCGTGGCCGTGGTGGACCGCTCGGACGGCTCGATCGCCGGCTTCTCGGAACTCGTCGTGCCGGGCGACGGCCGGGGCGACGCCCAGCACTACGGAACGGGCGTCCTGCCCGAGCACCGCGGCCACGGTCTCGGGCTGTGGATGAAGGCCGAGTCGATCCGTCTGGCCCGTCAGCGGTACCCGGAGCTCGAAGGCCTCCTGACCGACACGGCCGAGAGCAACGCGCCCATGATCGGCATCAACAACACGCTCGGCTACCGGCCCACCCACCGGGAGGTGGAGTACCGAATGGATCTCTGAAGGTCCGGGTCCGGGGCAGATGTCCGACCGGGCGAGGAGTCCGGGCGGCCCGGCAGGCCGGGGCCGGGGGCCGTGGAGCCGGAGTCGGAACCGGGACGCGGCGGGGTGCGGGACCTCCGGGTCTCGCCATCGTCGGCGAGAGGCCGCGTTCAGCGGAGTGCCGCCGTTCACAGGCCGTCGGAGTCAGGCGGCTGCCTTCAGCGCGGCGAGACCGTCGTAGGCGGAGGGGTGCGCCGGCGTCCAGCCCAGCTCCCGCTCCGCCTTCGCCGAGGAGACCCGCAGCGTCGTGCGCATCATCACGTGCGCGTACGACAGGGGCCTCATCATCCACAGCGGTACGGTCATCGGCTTCGGCAGGCCGAACTCCTCGGCCACGGCGCGGACATGGGCCGCGAAGCCCAGCGGGGTGCTGTCGGTGACGTTGTACGCCTCCCCGGGACGGCCGTGGTCCACGGCGGCGGCCACCGCGCGCGCCGC
The DNA here is from genome assembly GCF_053599975.1 of Streptomyces sp. NPDC005141. Classification (NCBI taxonomy): domain Bacteria; kingdom Bacillati; phylum Actinomycetota; class Actinomycetes; order Kitasatosporales; family Streptomycetaceae; genus Streptomyces; species Streptomyces sp. NPDC005141. The sequence continues at coordinate 155,431 of NZ_JBSFYW010000004.1, forward strand.
GTCGGCGAGGTCCACCCAGGGCAGGACCCGGCCGTGGTCGTCGGCGACGGGGAGCTGCCGCCTGCGCAGCATGGGCAGCAGGGCGTCGGTGCCGCCCGCGCCGTAGAAGAGCCCGAAGCGGAGCGCGATCCCCTCCAGGCCGGTGGCCTCGAGGGTGAGGCGTTCCTTGATGCGCATGGCCGCGATGTGCCGTTCCAGTTCGGGTGTGGTCCCTTCCGGCCCGAAGGCGTCGGCCTCGGTGACGACCTGGTCGCCGTGGCCGCCGTATCCGTACCCGAAGACCATCGACTCGGCGACCAGCCGGCGTGCGCCGGTGGCCCGCGCGGCCTCCACGAGGTGGGCGGTGCCGTCGGTGCGCAGGGCGTCGGTGGCGTGCATGTCGCGGTGGCGCAGGGGTGCCTTGCGCAGGGCGGTCGCGGCCAGGACGACCGTGTCGTAGTGCTGTCCGTCGACGGCTCGCAGCAGGGCGTCGCGGTCCATCAGATCGGCCTGGACCCCGTTGGCGGGGCCCCGGCCGAGACCGGTGACACGGTGGCCCGCTTCCGTCAGGGCCCGGGTGATGTGCCGGCCGAGAACACCGCTCGCGCCGGCCAGGAGAATGCTCTGGTTCGTCGTCATGCCGATGCGACGGATCGGGCGTGCGGGGATGTGACATCGGCCCCGGCCGTCGCGCGCGGACGGGGGCCGGCGTCACTCCTCGTAGAAGTACGGTGTCGTCGTGGTGAGCTCCTGGAAGCCCAGCCGGGCGAGGACGGGGCGGCTCTGGCTGGAGGCGTCGACCTGGACGTAGCGGTAGCCGCGGTCGGCTGCGACACGGGCGCGGTGGGCGACGAGGGCACGGTAGATGCCGCGGCCGCGCCAGGCCTCGACGGTGCCGCCGCCCCACAGCCCGGCGAACCGGGCGCCCGGCAGGAGTTCCATCCGGGCCGCGCTGACGGGGACGTCGCCGGCGAGGGCCACGACGGCGACGACCGTGTCGCCCGTGAGCTGGGCGAGCAGTTGGTGGCGCAGCCGGGTGCTGTCGCCACCGAAGGCCTGCTCGTGGACGTCGGCCACGAGGTCGACGCCCGCGCGGTCGGTGACCGGCAGCAGCCGTACGCCCTCGGGAGGTTCGGCGTCGAGGGCCAGATCAGCCAGCTCGGCGATCATCAGCGTCTCCTCGGGCTGGGCGGTGAAGCCGGCCGCCCGCAGCCGCTGTCCCAGGTCCTCCGGCCGGTCGTGCCCGTACAGCTTCCACTCGAACCCTCCCCCGAGGCCGGAGAAGAAGCGCACCTGCCCGGCGATGGCGGCGTCGGCGTTCGTCTCGTCCAGGTCGGACCAGAGCACGCCGTTCCAGCCCTTGTCGGCGCCGACCTGGCGCACCACCTTGTCGACGCGTTCCACCCGGGCGCCCGGCGCGTCGGGCCGCGCGCCTTCCCGCATGTCCCGGTCGAACAGAGCCAGTACCGCAACGTGATCCATGGGCTCACTCCAGCACCCCGGGACGAACGGGGCAACGGGAATACGTGGTCCTTCGGCCGTCGGGAAGATTCGCCGGGGCCGGACAGCCGGCACGTGCCGTGAGGGTCGCCCCCGCCCGGGCGCCGCGCCCCGGACACGAGAGCGCCCGGGCGGACCCTTCGTCAGGCCCCGCCCGGGCGCCGGTTCCACGCCGCCCCGATCAGCCGGTGGCGGTCAGCTCCTGGTGCCGCACGGAGCTCGGGGGCGCCACCTGGACGCGGCGCAGACCGGTCAGGCTGACGAACACCAGGGAGAAGACGCCCGCGAGGGCGAAGGCGGTGAAGCCCGCGGTGGTCGAGCCGGTGGCGAGCAGCTGGCCGCCGAGCCAGGGACCGAAGACGGCACCGAAGCGGCCCATGCCGGAGGTCCAGCCGACCGCGGTGGCGCGGTTGTCGTCCTCGGAGCGGTGCGCCACGGTGGCGTAGATCATCGCCTGGGCGCTGAAGAGGAACATGCCGGTCAGGAAGACGACGGTGTAGGTGAGGGGCAGCGGCATCTTGACGCTGAGGGAGTAGATCCCGATGGCGGTGGCGCCGAACCAGATCGCGGAGATGAGCGAGCCGCCGAACTTGTCGGTGAGGCGGCCGCCGACCAGCATGCCGACGATGCCGCCGAGGTTGATGACGATGACGAAGCCGATCGAGGACCCGAGGTTGTAGCCGTTGGCCTTCATCAGCGAGGGCAGCCACTGCGAGACGCCGTAGACCAGGAGGAGACCGCCGAAGGACGCGATCCAGAAGAGCAGGGTCTGGGCCCAACGTCCGCCGCGGAACAGGGCGGTGAGGGCGCTGAAGCGGTCGGTCGCGGCCTGGCGCTTCTCGGCGCGGGCGGCCAGGTCGACGCCGTAGCGGTCGGCGAGCGCCCGGGCCTCTTCGGTGCGGCCCTTGGCCTGCAGGAAGGCCATCGACTCCGGCAGGAACCTGGCCGCCAGCGGCACCCCGATGAAGAGCGGTATCACGCAGATCCAGAAGGAGACCCGCCAGTCGCCCGTCCCGAGCGCCACGAATCCGGCGACAATGCCGCCGGCCTGGTGGGCGGTCATCAGCGAGCCGACGATCAGGGCGCGGCGGCCCCGCGGGGCGTACTCGGTGACCATGGTGATCGCGCTCGGCAGCAGGCCGCCGAGGCCGAGGCCGGCCAGGAAGCGGCCGAGGCTGAAGACGCCCAGACTCCCCGCGGAGGCGCAGACGGCGGAGGCCAGGGAGAACACGGCGGTCGACCAGACGATCGTCTTCTTGCGGCCGACCCAGTCACTGACGGTTCCGGAGGACAGGGCGCCGATCAGCATGCCGAAGGTGGCGTAGGAGCCGACGTCACCGGCCTTGCCGGGGTCGATGCCGAGCGCCTTCGTCTCCAGCATGTGCGGCAGCACGGAGCCGTAGATGAACATGTCGAGGCCGTCGAAGAGGACGACCAGCCAGCAGAGGCCGACGACGATCGCGGCCAGTCTGCTGCCGCCGCGAGCGGGCAGGGCGAGGGAGGAGGACATCGTTGTTTCCTCTCGTCCAGGAGGCGTGGGCCCTGGAAGGGGATCGGGGACGTGGGTCGACGCGGCTCGTGCGGCTGACCCGATGGTGCGACAGACGCTAAGGAGTGAACTCCCAAAGTGTCAACACTTTTGTCAACAATCTAGGAAACGATCAGGCCACCCTCCGGGACCGTCCCACAGGCAGCTGAGAAGCAGGTGAAACGGGTGCGGGCGGCACCCGGTCCGGTGCCGCCCGCGCGCCTGCACTGGCTGGAATCGGCCGCTCGGTCGATCGGTCGACGGGCAACGGCCACCCACGCTCCGGCCGAGGGGCAGGGCCGGGAGTTCGAGCCCACGGCACCCGGCACAGGCACGGGCCCGCCGGCACGCGGCCGCCGCAGGCGTTGATCAGCCGACAGGCAGCCGCCGGGAGCGCCGGTCAGCCGATGAGCAGCCAGCGATAGGGCCGGTCAGCCGATGAGCACCTGACGGGTGGGCCGGTCAGCCGATGGGGGGCGTGCCATGGGTGTGGAAGGACTCGATGGTCTTCAGGCCCCAGGCCTGGCCCTTCTTCCGCTCGTTCTCGGTCCACGTGACCAGGGGCCAGTCGGGGGCGAGGACGAGACGGGTGAGCGGGTTGCACAGCTCAATGCGGTTGCCGCCGGGTTCGTAGACGTACAGGAAGAACGTCTGCTGGATGGCGTGCTTGTGCGGGCCCGTCTCGATGAACACACCGGTGTCGATGGCGAGGTCGGCCGCGCGCAGGATGTCCTCACGGGTGTCCGTGGCGAAGGCGATGTGGTGCAGGCGCCCGCTCGAACCGGTCCAGTCCTCCGTGTACACGATGTCGTACGACTTGCTGCTGAAGGTCAGCCACTGGGCGGCGATCCTGCCGCTGTCGAGCTGGATCTGCTCGGTCGGGCGGGCCCCGAGCGCGTCACGGACGAAGTCTCCGTTGGAGGCGACGTCGGAGGCGAGGAAGTTCACGTGGTCCAGGCGTCGCACGCCGACCCCGTGGCCGGGCTTGGCCTGCGGCTGATTCTTCAGACCGGGCTTGAGATGGTCGGGCGCCCGATACCACTCGCTCTCCCAGTACAGGGCGAGCTCATGACCGTCGGGGTCGGTGGTGACGTAGACCGGGCCGAGACCCGGCTCGTCGTTCACCCAGCGGCCCTCGCGGCCGGCGCTCTCGGTCTCCTTGACCCGGCGCTGGAGGGCCTCCTCGCTGGAGGCGCGCAGGGCGGTGCGGCGGATGCCCGAGGTCGTATGCGCGGTGAGGGTCAGGCTGTGGTGCTCGTAGTCGTCCCAGGTCCGCAGATAGACGGAGTCCCCGGAGCGGCCGTTCTCGGTCAGGCCGAGGTAGTCCGTGAAGAACCGGACGCTGGCGTCCAGGTCGGGGGTGAGCAGTTCGACGTGCCCGAGGTGGGCGATGTCGCCGAGCGGCGGGGCCATGGGGCCTCCTCAGGGTTGAAGTGCGGCTCCGGCCGGCCGGGGGAAGACCGTGCCGTCGAAGATCTTGCGTGCGGTGCGGACGACGGCGGTGCGCCGGGCCACGGGCGCGGCGCCCCCGGGGCCGTACTCGACACCGGCTTCGATGTCGAGGAATCCGGTGGGGTGTTCGATACGCAACCGGTCGCCCCGTTCGGGCGGGCGGGCCACGGCATGCCCGACGCCGCCTTCCACGCGCAGCCCGGCGGCCACGCTCGCGGCGCCGAGGACGCCGATGGAGGTGTGGCAGCGCACCGGAATGAAGGTGCGGGTCATGACGGCACCGCCGTCGCGCGGCGGAGCGAGCAGGGTCAGCTTCGGCACGGTGGCGTTCTCGACGTCCCCGAGGCCCATCAGCTTGCCCGCCTCGAGACGGATCTCGCGGAGCCGGTCGGCCAGCGCCAGATCCTCCTCGAGGTCCTTGGGTGCCTCGTACCCGGTGACGCCCAGCGAGGACGCGGCGATCAGCACCGTCGGCATGCCGTTGTCCACACAGGTCACCTGGGTGTCGGCGACGATGTCCCGGGGGTGGCCGGTGGGCAGCAACGGGCCGCTCCCCCGCGGGAACTCGATGACCACGGGGGCGGCGGTCCCGGGCACCCCGGAGATTTCCGCGGAGCCTGTGTAGACCACGCGCCCGCCCTCGGTGGGGAAGCACGCGACCGCGAGATCCCCGGAGTTGACCATGCGGATGCGTACCGAGGTGCGCCCCTCCCCCGGCTCGACCAGTCCGCGTTCGACGGCGAACGGGCCGACCCCGGCGAGAATGTTGCCGCAGTTCTGACGGTCCGACACCTCCGCCCGGTCGGGGGCGACTTGGAGGAACAGGTAGTCGACGTCGGCCGCGGGGTCCGCGGAGACCGAGACCACGGCCACCTTGCTGGTCAGCGGGTGGGCACCGCCCAGGCCGTCGATCTGACGCGGGTCGGGGCTGCCCATCACGCGCAGCAGCAGGTCATCGCGCTCGGCTGTGCCGGCGGGCAGGTCCCCGGCCAGGAAGTAGGCGCCCTTGGAGGTACCGCCGCGCAGGAGCATGCAGCGCACCTCCTCGGGCCCGCTCACGGCGCGGCTCCGTCCCGCACGTACGCGTCGTACGACGCGTACGTCACGCCCAGGCGTACGAGCGTCTCGCGCAACCCGTAGCGGTCCAGGCCGAGTTCGCCTTCGAGGAACGCGGCGCGGGCCAGCGCCTCCTTGCGCTCACGGGCCTCGGACGCCTCGGCGACCCGGCGGGCGTCCTCGCGCGGCACGCACACCACGCCGTCGTCGTCGGCGAGGATCACGTCGCCGGGCCGGACGATCTGGCCGCCGAGGACCACCGGAACGTTGACGGAACCGCCGGTCGCCTTCACGGTGCCCTGCGGACTGACCGCCGCGGACCAGGCGGGAAAGCCCATATCGCGCAGTTCGGCGGTGTCCCGGACACCGGCGTTGATGACCAGACCGCGCACGCCGCGCCGGTGCAGCGCGGTGGCGAACAGTTCGCCGAACATGCCGTCGGTGGACGGCGAGGTGGTGGTGACCACCAGGATGTCGCCCTCGCCGCACTGCTCGACGGCGGCGTGGATCATGAGGTTGTCGCCGGGCCAGGACAGAACGGTGACCGCGGTGCCCGCGACACGCGTGCCCTGCTGGACGGGGCGCAGCTGCGTGCCGAGCAGGCCGGTGCGGCCCATCGCCTCGTGCACGGTCGCGGTGCCGTATCCGGCGACCGCCTCGACGTCCTTCGCGTCCGCCTTCGGCGGGTCGGTCACGATCACGCCGCTCATGCCAGCTCCTTCGCGATCTGCGGGTAGGGACGCATGTACGCCTCGGCCATGGTCTTGTGGGCCAGGCCCAGATTGGGGCCGGCGTTGCGCTTGAGCTGGACCCCGCGGCGGACGGCGAGGTCGGTGTAGTAGTCCCACAGGTGCTGCTGGGCGCCGAGGCATTCCATCGCCTTGCGCTTGGTCTCCCACACCTCGGTGATGTCGAGCAGCACCTCGGGCCTGAAGCCGCTCATCTCGGGCTGGTGGGGCTCGAAGTAGAAGACGGGCGGGGCGCCGATGATCTCGCCCTCGCCGGGATAGCCGATGGCCTGGGCGAGGACACGGGCCTCCAGCGCCATGCGGTTGGCGGCCGGGTGGTCGCCGTTGTACGGGTCCTCGGTCGGGTGGGTGAGCACGACGTCCGGCTGGGTCTCGCGGTAGGCGGTCACCAAGCGGTCGGTGAGCTCGGCGGTGGCGGTCAGCGGGTAGTCGCCCGCGTCGAAGAAGCGGACCTCGGCGCCGAGCGTGGCGGCGGCCTTCTCGGCCTCCGCGCGGCGTATCGCCTTGATCTCTTCGAGCTTCCTGCCCTCGCGCCAGGCCTTGGCGGACTCGCCGCGCTCGCCAAAGGTCAGGCACGCGATGGTGACCCTCTCGCCCCGGGAGGCGGCCAGGGCGATGGCTCCCCCGGCCCGCCACACGAAGTCCCCGGCGTGCGCGGTGACGACCAGTGTCGACCGTGCCGGGCGCCCCCCTCGCTCGGGCGGGTCCGAGGGTTCGGGGGCGGCGGGCGCGTTGCCGTGCGTCATTGCAGCAATCTCCTTGGTGGACAGGTGCGCGCCCGCCTCGGCTGTCCGTCGTACCGCGCGTCGCCGCGCGACACGTCAGTCGCGCAGCGCTTCGATCACACTGCCGAGGTGAGCGCGGACGGCCGCTTCGGCCGCCTGCGGGTCCCTGGCCCTGATCGCTTCGATCATGGCCAGGTGTTCACTCAGGGAGTGCTGCGCACGACCGGGGCGCAGCGCCAACTGGAACCGGTGGCGCACCAGTTGGGCGTTGAGCCGCTCCAGGAGTCCCACGGCCGTCCGCTGGCCGGAGAACTCCCTGATCCGGGCGTGTACTTCGTGGTTGAGCTCGGAGTAGGTCACCGGTTCGCCGTCGGCGACCGCCTTGGACATGGCCGCGCCCAGGTCCGCCAGTTCGGCGAGCTGGTCGTCGGTGGCCGCGACGGCCGCCTTGGCGGCGCAGAGGCTTTCGAGTGCCATACGGCACTCGGTGATGGCGACCGCTTCCTCCACGGTCACCACCCGGACGCGTGACCCGCGGTTGCGGATCCGCTCGACCAGTCCCTCCGATTCCAGCTCGATCAGCGCCGCGCGGGCGCTGGCCCGGGTGACACCGAACTGCTCGGCGAGTTCGTTCTCCACCAGCCGCTGGGCCGGTGCCATCTCTCCGCGCAGAATCGCCTGCCGCAGCTGCACCAACGCGTGCTGCTTGGCCTGCTCGCCGGTGCCTGGACGGGCTTCCTTCTGCATTGCTGCCCTCCCTGAGTGAGTGCCTGTCGAACGTAAATCTAGACCAACAAGATTGTCAACAATTTTGTTCGGTATGTTGCCGACACGCTTCGGGCAGCGACACGCGTACCCGAGACGCCCCCGGGACCGACCTGTCGGTCGCCGCCTTCCTCCACGGCCACCGGGGTGCGGTCCCCGGGCGACACCCCCGACCGCCGGGGCGGGCCTCCAGGTGACACTCCCGGACACCCGGGGCGCTGCGCCCGATGACGCTCCCGGCCGCCGGGTCGCGGTGCGCGAACGACACCTCCGCGGCCACCCGGTCGTGGCGCGCGGGCGGCGGACTCACCATGAACTGCGACCGCCTCGGCCGATGAGCCGACTGCGGCCCGCCCCTCTCCGTGCACCGATCTCGCGAACCCCGGGACTCCCGGGCGCGGCTGCGTCACACTCCACAACGGAACGCCAACTCACCTTCAAGGGAAGGGACTTACCGAATGCGCGCCTCGCTCCGCACCGGGTCGGCAGGGGCCGCGGCCCTGTGTCTGTCCCTCGTCGCCGTTCCCGCGCACGCGACTCCCCCGGGCCCCGGGGTCAGTGGCAGGGTCATCGCGCAGCGCACCGTCGGCGGCACGGACTACATCCTCCGGGAGATAACCGTCCCGCCCGGCCAGGCGACCGGCTGGCACTACCACGACGGCCCCCTGTACGGATACGTCAAGCAGGGCACCCTCAGCCACTTCGACTCGACGTGCGCGCGTGACGGCCGCTACCGGGCCGGTGACTCCCTCACCGAGCCGCCCGGCCCCGCGAACGTCCACATCGGACGCAACCTCGGCACGAAGCCGCTGGTCCTGGACGTCCTCTATGTACTGCCGCACGGCGCACCCCTCTCCGAGGACGCCCCCAACCCCGGCTGCGGCTTCCAGTAGCGTCCGGGGACGCCCGACGAACGGACCCGCATGTCTCTCCTCGCCCGCCCGGCGGTGGCCTCCCTCGCCGCGAGATCCCTGCAGCGCCTCGCCCTGCTGGCGGACCGGCGGTCCGGCGGACGCGGATCCGCCGCCGCCTCGCACGCCCGGCTACCGGAATTCCCGCGTCGCACAAGGGAGTTGACGATCCCGACCACGGTCGCCCCGGCCCGCGCCACGGTGTACCTGCCGGAGTCCGGAGGTCCGCCGCCTCCGGTGCACGTCAACTTCCACGGCGGCGGCTATGTGTTGCCGCTGACCGAGCCGGACGACCCGCTGTGCCGCTGCCTGGCCACCTCCGCGGGTGTGGTCGTGGTCAACGTGGACTACGTGGTCGCACCGCAGCACCCGTTCCCGGCACCGACCCGGCAGGCCTTCGAGGTCGTACGGTGGATCGCCGAGCACGACGCCGAGCAGGGCTGGGACGGCAGCCGCCTCACGATCGGCGGGCAGAGCGCGGGCGGCGCGCTCGCCGCGGCCGTGGCCCGCCAGGCACTGGCGGAGGGCGGGCCCGCCGTCGCCCTGCAGGTCCTGCACTACCCGCCGCTCGATCTGGTGACCAGCGTCAGGGACAAACCGGCCCCCGTACCCCGGCCGGTGCTGCGTCCCTGGATGGGCGAGATCTTCGACTCCTCGTACGTGCCGAACCCGCGCGAGCGCTCCGACCCGCTGGTGTCGCCGGCCCATCCGTCCGACACCGGGGACCTGAACGGCATCGCGCCCGCCCTCCTCATCACCGCGGAGTTCGACCTCCTCAAACCGGAGGGCGAACGCTACGCGGAACGGCTGCGGAAGACGGGCGCCCTGGTGGACCACGTGGACGTGCCGAAGGCGGACCACGGATACGACGGCACGGACGACGACCGGGCCCGGGAGATCTACGCGCTCATCGCACGGCATGTGCGGCAGGCCGTCGACACCCGGGCGAGCGAGGCCGGTTGACCGCAGGTACCTCGGGCCCCGGTCAGGGACTCCGGCTCGCGGGGACTCCATCGATGGGGTGGCATCACGGGGACGCCGTGACACCACGGGACCAAGCGGCATCACGGACGGCGAGACCCCACCGGACCAGGCAGCAGCACAGACCGCGAGACACCCGCGACCAGGCAGCAGCACGGACGGCGAGACACCCGCGACCAGGCGGCAGCACAGACCGCGAGACACCCGCGACCAGGCAGCAGCACGGACGGCGAGACACCCGCGACCAGGCGGCAGCACGGACGGCGAGACACCCGCGACCAGGCGGCAGCACGGACGGGTCGCGTCTCGGACGGGAGGCCGGGGGTCTCGATGCTGCGGGAACCCCGGCCGTCCGGCCCTCCATCCCCCTTCGTGGAGCCCGTGCCGGGTCCTACCCCTGGACCTCGGGTGGTGAGATACCGAACCTGCCCGCGCTCTCCGTGAGTTCGCGCCACACCTTGGCCGCCACGGGCACCCCCTCACCCGCGCGCCGCTCCGCCACCGACGCGCTGCGCTCGCCCGGATAGAACACGCCCTGCGCGCCGTCCGCCGGAGTCAGCGCCTTGAGGGTGGCGAGCGTGGCGTCGACCGCCGCGGTGAACTCGGCCGGGTCGCCGAAGGCCGCCGGATCGATGGCGATGAGCAGGGCGTTCTGGCGGTGCTTGCGTCCCGCGGGATCGTCGGAGTGGAAGGCGGCGAAGATGGGCGCTCCGACGAGCACGCTGGTCAGCAACTCGAAGGCGAGCGACATGCCGGACCCCTTGGCACCGCCGAGGGGCAAAGGCATGACGGCCTTGTCCGGGTCGGTGGTGGGCGTGCCGTCCTCGGTGGCGGCGGCTCCCTCGGGCAGCGGGGTTCCGCTGGCTCTGGCCTGCCGGATCCTGCCCAGGGCGATGGTGGCGGTGGCCATGTCGAGGAGCAGCGGGGCATGGCTCTCGGCCGGCACGGCGACGGCGAGCGGGCTGGTCGCGACGGCCGCTCCCTTGACCCCGGTGTAGCCCATGTTGGGCATGCCGGCGACGAACGCGATGCCGATCAGGCCCTGTTCGGCGATCTTCGAGACGTAGTAGCCGATGGCACCGGTGTGCACGGTGCGGCGCACCCCGACGGCCGCGATCCCACTCGCCCTGGCCCGGGTCACCGCCTCCTCGGCGGCCGCGGTGAGGGCCACGGGGCCGGGCGCGCGGTCGGCGTCGAGGACGGCGACGGCCGGTGTGCTCGACTCCACCGTGATCTCGGGACTGGCGTTGGCCACCCCCTTGGCGAGCAGTTCCAGATAGGCGGGAACGCGCGCGGTGCCGTGGGAGTCGACGCCGCGCAGCGCGGCCCAGACGAACACGTCGGCGGTGGTACGGGCGTGCTCGGGACGCAGGCCGCCCTTCTCCAGGAGTGCGGCGGCGAAGCCGCGCAGTTCCTCGGCGGGGACGAGCACCCTGCCCGGCTTGGGTGTTGGGGTGTCGGTCATGGTGGCGGGTGCCTCCTGGATCAGCGGGTGACGAGGACGTCGACGACGGCGGTGGTGCCCTCCGCCACGGCCTTGAGCGCGCGCTCCAGGGCGGGGGCGAGCGCGTCCGGCGCGTCGACGGTCTCGGTGTGCATGCCGAACGGCTCGGCGAACTGCGCGAGTCGGGGCAGCCGGCGCAGGTCGGTGCCGAGCCACTCGCCGGTGTCGGCCGCCGCGCCCTCGGGGTAGAACCTGCGGTGGTTGAGGTTCATCGACTTGTAGACGCGGTTGTTGAAGACCACGATCAGCAGCGGCAGACCGTACGCGTTCGAGGCGTCGTACGACGGGATGACCGGGTTGTAGGCGAAGGCCCCGTCGCCGATCGTGAGGACCACGGGACGCTCCCGCGCGGCGAGTTTGACGCCGAGCGCGACCGCCATGCCCTGGCCGAGCCCGCCCTGCACGTAGAAGTACGAGTCGGGGTCGGCGGTCCGCACATGGCGTTTGACGACGCGGCTGTGCGTGATGGTCTCGTCGACGACGATCGCTTCCTGCCCGTCGAGCAGCCGCCGCAGGGTGGCGGCGACGAGCACGGGGTCGATGCCCTCGGCCTGTGCCGCCTTCGCCTCGGCCGCCGCGATCGCGGCCTGTTCGTCCGCGTGCCGCTCCTCGTGCGCCGCGCGCCGTGCGGTGGCGGCGGCCAGTTCGGCCTGTTCGGACGGTGCCCCGCCCGCGCGCTTGGTCAACTGGCGCAGGGTGTTGGTGACGTTCCCTTCCAAGTATCGGTCGGCGAAGAGGACTTGGTAGGTGATGTGCGGGCGTTGCGGAACCTCGTCGATGACGACGACGCGTGCCTTCGACGGGCGGCGGGAGGGCGGGTAGAAGGGCGCGCGGCAGTTGACGAGGAGGATGAGGTCGGCCTCGTCCATCCAGGGGCCGATGTCGGATCCGGCGTGCAGCGGGTGGGTGCGCGGGAAGTTGCCGCACACCGCCGAGTCGGGTTCGACGACCGGGAGGTTCCAGGCCTCGGCGAAGGCGACCAAGGCTTCGAAGCCGCCCTCGTCACGCCCCGCCGTCTCGGTGACGATCACCGGGTCGGCCGCCTCGCGGATCATCTGTGCGACGGGGTCGACCTCTTCGGGCGAGCTGTGGGTCGAGCCCGGCGGGACGATCGGCTTGGCCTCGCGCCCGTCCCAGTCCTCCAGCAGGATCTCCAGCGGGATGTTGAGGTAGGCCGGTCCGGCCGGTGCCCGCCAGGCCAGCTCCGCCGCCCGCGTGACCATGGCGGGCAGCGTGTGCACCCCGGCGGCCTCGTTGGACCACTTGGTGAACGGCTGGGCGATGCCGTGCGGTCCGCCCACGACGGACAGGTTGCGGTACCACTGGCCGCCGGGGTCCTGTCCGGGGCCGTCGCCGTAGCTGGTCGACTCGGAGGAGGCGACCAGCATGGGAACGCCGGCGAGCAGGGCTCCGTGGATCGCCATGGAGCCCTGGAGCAGGCCGGGGGCCGCGTGCAGGAGCACGGCCTGGGGGCGGCGGGCGATCAGGCCGTAGCCGGTGGCCATGCCGACCGCCACCGTCTCGTGGGTGAGGTCCAGGTAGTCGGGAGCGGGCTCGCCGTCGCGGTGGCGCCGGGCCAGGGACTCCCAGACCGGGGCCCATTCCGACCCCGACGAGCAGAAGATGTAGTCGGCGCCGACGGCGTTGAGGGCCGACACGAGTGCCTCGCCGCCGTCACCGCCGCCGGCACCCGGTGTGTTCTTGGTGTCCGTCATCGCTGGTGTGTCCTCAGCCCTCGATCGGCCAGTCGAGGACCTCGGAGATGCCGCGGCCCAGGATCCACTCCAGTTCCTCGGGCGTGAAGTCCCAGTGCTGGGTGAACTGCTCGATGGTGTCGGTGTAGGTGATGCCGTGGCCGAGCAGGCGGGTGATGTCGGTGCCGTAGAAGCACCGCTGGGGGCCCAGCTTGTCGACCATCTCGCGCACGTACTTCTCGATGTTCTTGTTCGGGAAGGGCTGCGTCGAGTAGCCGGGGAGCGCCGAGACCTTGACGTAGATGTTCGGGTGGACGGCCAGGTCGGCGGTCTCCTGGACCCAGTAGCCGATCGCGTCGTCCACGCAGCGGGCCATGATGCCCATGTGGTCGATGATGATCTTCAGGCCGGGGTGCTTGGCGGCGATCTCGCCGAGCTCGCGCTTCCAGATCGGGGCGTGGACCATGGTGGGGATGCCGAGCTCCTCGGCGATCGGCCAGTACCAGTCGTTGGTGCCGTCGATCATCCAGTTGCGGTCCTGCGGGCGGTGGAAGGTGAGCCGGGTGCCTTTGATGTAGGGGTTCCGGGCGAAGTCCTTCAGCATCGCGGTGCCCTCGACGGCGTCGTCCTGCGGGACGCGGGCCATGATGCCGAAGCGGTCCGGGTGGGCCTCACAGGCTTCGAGCGCGTAGTCGATGCGGTTGCCCTCCCATGACGGGGGCAGGATCAGCGCCCGGTTGACGCCGGCCTCGTCCATCAGCTCGAGGGCCTCCTCGTAGGAGAAGGGGTCCTCGCGGTGGCCGTTGAGGCGGATGCGCTCCCGGGCGCCCGGGACCCAGGGGCGGTCCGGGGTCTCTTCCTTCCAGATGTGGATCTGGGTGTCGACAACGAACATGTCATCTGCCGTTTCTCTGCGAAGGGGATGATCGCGAAGGGGGTGGTGAGGTGGTGCGGATGGAACGCTAGGTCGGCGAAAGGCCTTTGCCGAGCGCTGGGAGCGCAAGCAGTTCTTGCGCGAAAGTCCCCTGCGCGAAGGGCATGTTCAGGTTGCGCGGACGTCGCCGAAGACGGTGTCCGCGATGTGTTCCGCGATCGCCATCGAGGAAGTCGCCGCGGGTGAGGGCGCGTTGCGTACGGCGGTGACCGCACCGACCTGATGGATGGCGAAGTCGTCCACCAACGAGCCGTCCCTGCCCAGCGCCTGGGCGCGTACGCCGGCTCCGCCGCGCACCACGTCACCGGCGTGGATGGCGGGGACGTACGCCTTGGCGGCCTTCATGTAGGCGTTCACCGACAAGGAGCCGTGCATCTCCTTGATGCCGGTGCGCCAGTGTTTCCTGGCCATCCGCCACATGCCGGGGAAGCGGGCGATGCGGGCGAGTTCGCGCAGGTCGATGTCCGAGCGGCGGTAGCCCTCGCGGGAGAGGGCGAGGACGGCGTTGGGCCCGACCTCGACGTCGCCGTTCACCCTGCGGGTGAAGTGGACGCCGAGGAAGGGGTAACGCGGGTCCGGTACGGGGTAGATGAGGCCGCGGACCATGTGGGCCCTGCTCGGCGACACCGTCATGTACTCGCCGCGGAAGGGGACGATGCGCGGTTCGTCCCCGTCGTCGGCGAGCCGGGCGACGCTGTCGCTCTGGAGTCCCGCGCAGAGCACGAGGCGGTCGACCCGGAGGGTTTCGGCGCCGGAGGCGACCTCGATGCCGCCGCCGGTCAGCCGGGTGACGCGGGTGACCGGGAAGCCGAGCCGTACCTCGCCGCCGGACGCCACGACGTCCCGGGCGAAGGACCGGGCGACGGCGGTGTAGTCGGTGATGGCGGTGCGCGGGGAGTGCAGGGCCGCCAGGCCCACGGCGTACGGCTCGATCTCGTGGATCTCGCCCGCGTCGACCCGGCGCAGGCCGGGCACCTTGTTCTCCAGGGACTTGGCGTGCAGGGCCTCCAGGCGCGGCACTTCGCCGTCCGTGACGGCGACGACGAGCTTGCCGCACTCGTCGTAGGGCAGTCGCCGGTCCTCGCAGTACTCGCGGATCATGGCCATGCCCCTGGTGCACAGGCGGGCCTTGAGACTGCCGGGCGTGTAGTAGATGCCGGCGTGCACCACGCCCGAGTTGTGCCCGGTCTGGTGGACGGCGACCTCCTGCTCCTTCTCGAGCACCACGACGCGGGTGCCGGGGCGGCGCAGGGCTATCTCGCGCGCCGTGGCGAGCCCCACGATGCCGGCACCGACGATGCCGATCGTCTCGTCAGCCATCGGCTTCCTCCTTCTGTCGTTCAGGTCTCCGTCAGCCACCGAAGTGGATGGCGACGGTCTTGACCCGGGTATAGAACCGCAGCCCTTCCTCTCCCTGCTCCTTGAACGGCGATCCGGAGTCGCGGAAACCGCCGAAGGGATGGTGGACGTCCCAGCCGGAGGTGGTGGTGTTCACCGCGATCTGGCCGCACTCGGCCTGGTCCGCGAACCGGTGGGCGGCGCCCAGGTCTCGGGTGAACACGGCGGCGGCGAGGCCGAAGACGGAGTCGTTGACCGCCTCGACCGCCTCGTCGAAGGAGTCCACCGCGCACAGCGCGACAACGGGCCCGAACACCTCCTCGCGCCAGATGTCGAGCTCCGGGGTCACCTCGCCGAGCACGGTCGGATTCACGTAACAGCCGTGGCGCAGCGCCTCGTCCGAGGGCCGGTCGCCGCCGGCGAGGACCGTCGCGCCCTGCTTCACGGCGCGCTCGATGTCGGAGAGGACGCTGTCGCGCTGCCGGGCGCTGACCAGCGGCCCCATCGTGGTGCCCGCGGCGAGTCCCGGTCCGACGCGCAGGGCTGCCGTCTCGGCGAGCAGCAGCGCGGTGAACTCCTCGTACACGGGCCGCTCGACGATCACCCGGCTGGTGGCCGTGCAGCGCTGGCCCGCCTGGGCGAAGCCTGCGGCCGCCACGGCCTCGGCGGCGGCGTCCAGATCGGCGTCGGCGAGGACCACGGTGGCGTTCTTGCCGCCCAGTTCGCCCTGGAAGCGGACGTTGGTGTGGGCGAGCGCTGCCCGCAGGCCCTCCCCGACCTCGTTGCTGCCGGTGAAGGTGAGGGCGGAAAGACGCGGGTCGCGCAGGAGTGCGTCGGAGATCCGCGAGCCGCGTCCCGTGACGACGTTGAGGACGCCGGCGGGCAGCCCGGCGTCGTGCAGGGCGCGGGCGAGGTGCAGGGCGGCCTGCGGGGTGTCGGTGGCCGGCTTGAGGATCGCCGCGTTGCCCGCCGCGAGGCAGGGGGCCAGCTTGCGGGCCGGGGTGATCAGCGGGTCGTTCCAGGGGGTGATGGCGAGGACGATGCCGAGCGGCTCGCGCTGGTGGTGGGTGCGGGTGTCGGGGCGTACGTCGTGCACCAGCGTGCCGTAGCCCTGGCGGGCGATGCCCGCGTAGTACTCCAGGAAGTCGGCGGCCTTGACGGTCTCACCGGTCGCCTCGGCACGGGTCTTGCCCATCTCGGTGCTGAGGTCCTCGGCGATCCCGGCGACGCGCTCGCGCAGCAGCCGGGCCGCGTCGGTCATGATCCGGGCGCGTTCGAAGGGGCTGGTGCGCTTCCAGACGGCGAAGCCCCGTTCGGCGTGGTCGTAGGCGTCGGTGACGTCGGCGGCGCTCAGTGCGGGAACGCGGGCCACGGGGCTGCGCAGATCCGCGGGGTCGTGGACCTCGATCCACTCGCCGGTCGCCACCCACTCCCCACCGGAGAGGGTTTCCAGGGTACGCATCAAGATCACTTCTCTCGTCCGCCGCGGTGCGGGGCCGCGGTCAACCGGATGGGACGGCCCTGGGGGCCGCACCGACAACACACGAGCGGGGGCCGGGCCGACCAGCCCCGCGGCGGCAGACATTGCTTTCGCTCCGCGCGGGTCGCCCATCAGGGGATTCGTGCTGGAATCGGCGGGCCCGACAGCACGCCCCACCCGGAGGAAAGACATGGCTTTCGCAGTCGTCGCCCACTACCGGTGCGCACCCGCCGACGAGGCCACCGTGCGCGCCGCGCTGCTGAAGATGCGCGAACTGACGCCCGCCGAGCCCGCGAACCTCGCCTACGAGGTCCACGCGGAGGCCGGCCGGCCGGGCTCGTTCGTCCTCTACGAGCGGTACACGGATCGCGCCGGCTTCGAGGCGCACCGGACGGCGGACCACTTCACGGAGTTGATCGTGGGGTGTGTGCTGCCCCTGCTGACGGAACGCACGGTGACGTTCGCCGAGGTGCTCTGAGCGGTCGGCCGGGAGAGCGGTCGGCGCGCTCGCCGACCCGCTCCGAGCCGTCGGCCGGGAGGCGGGCCCGCACCCCCGGCCGGCGTCGGCCCGGGTCAGAACTCGTTGCCCCAGCAGTAGCGGGCGAGTGTCTCCACCAGGACCAGCTTGCGGCGCTGGTCCTCCGCGCC
The DNA here is from genome assembly GCF_053599975.1 of Streptomyces sp. NPDC005141. Taxonomy (NCBI): domain Bacteria; kingdom Bacillati; phylum Actinomycetota; class Actinomycetes; order Kitasatosporales; family Streptomycetaceae; genus Streptomyces; species Streptomyces sp. NPDC005141. Next base: position 172,675 of record NZ_JBSFYW010000004.1, read on the forward strand.
CAGCAGCGGCCGGGCCGCAACGTCGGCGAAGCCGCGGGACGGCGCGAGGGCCATGTCCTCGATGTCCTTGATCTCGGCGGCGGCGTCGATACGGGCCAGCACCGTGTCGATCTCCTCCAGCTCGGGCGTGGTCGCGTCCACGACGCCGAGGCACGCGTCCCGGTCCTCGGGCAGTGCCCTGAGCAGGTCGCGTTCGGCCGCCGTCCCCCGGTCGTACGGGAGGATCCAGCGGTCCGCGGGGACCTCGCCGTACAGCCGCTCGGCCCGGGCCCGGTCCACCGCGCCCGGTGCTTCCCAGCCGGGGCAGACCCCGATCCGTACGCCCTCGGGGCGTTCCTCCAGGCGCACCGCCATGGCCTCCACGGCGAGCGCGTCCTCGAAGGACAGCACGCCGGGCGCGGCCGGGTCGGCGGTGAGGTGGCCGAGGAGCAGGGGGTTGTTCAGCTGGATCAGCCGGACGCCGCGGGAGACGAGCAGGGCGATCTCCGCGTGGATGATCTCGGCCAGGGCCTCGCCGAGTTCACGGGCCGAGGCCGGGCCGCCGGAGGCCGCGAGGCCGGGGTCGAAGGTGGTCGCGGCGAGGTAGGCCGGAGAGGGCAGGGACGCCTTGGGGGCGATCACCGTCAGCTCGGCGAGCCGGGCCGCCCAGTCGGCCGGCAGCGGGCCGTTGGCCTTGGGCAGGGACTCTGCCACCCAGCGGGACAGTCCGTCGGGCCCCTTCTCCGGCGTGCGGCGGAAGCCGGAGACGGTGCCGAGGACGGCGCCGCGGAAGTCCTCGCGGGGGAAGTCGCCGTCGGTGACGACGGTCGAGCGCACCCTGCGCTGGAAGGCCACCGCCTCGGTGACCGCGTCGTCCAGCGCCCCGGGGCCGTCGCCCGGGGTCGTGAGGGTGACGGGGCGGACCAGGCTGCCGTGGTGGTCGATGCGGTAGTTGAACGTGTCCGCCATGGTTCAGGCACCCTTCTCGGTCTTCTCAGAGTTCGGCGTCTTCCCGGCGTTCGGTGTCTTCCCGGCGTTCGGTGTCTTCCCGGCGTCGCCGGCCGCGGCGCCGGCGACACCCCAGGCGGCGAACTCCAGTTCGTACCCGAGGGATTCGAGTACCTCGTCGGCGACCTGCTGGTCCTCGTCCGCGGTGCCGCCCGCGATGCCGAGTCCGCCGATGATCTCGCCGTCCTTCTTGATCGTGACGCTGCCCTCGGTGGCCATGATGGGCTGGGCCGCGCCGGGCAGTTGGGAGAGCTGCGCGAAGAAGACCGGCTGACTCTCCTGCCACTTCTTCAGCATCCTGCCCGGGCGCTGCATGACAGCCGCGGTGTACGCCTTGGCGCGGGCGATGTCCGGGGTGAGGGGACGCGCGCCGTCGGAGCGGCGGACGCTGATGACGAAGCCGCCCGCGTCCACCACGGCGACGCTCACCGCCTTCCCGAGCGCCCGGGCCCGCTCGAGGGCGGCGCCGACGATCTCCTCGGCGGCGTCGAGGGTGAGGCTGCTCATGCTGCTTCCTTCTGTCCGAGGGTGCGGCGCAGGTGCGCGACGGCGAGGTTGTACGGGCCCGGCGTCTCCCAGTACATGGAGTGCGGGGCGTCCGGCACGATCTCCAGGCGGGAGCCGGGGAGCAGTTCGTGGGCGCGGGTCACGGTCTTCACGCTGAGCACCGCGTCCTTCTCGCCGAGCAGGAACGCGATCTCGACGCCCGAGTCCTGGATGTCCCGCAGGGAGGGTCCGTCGGTGTCGAGGTTGCGCAGATCGGCCATCCTCGCGACGTTGAAGGTGCCCATCTGCTGGAAGAGGAAGGTGCGGTCGGCGCACTCCTGCTGGAAGCGCCGGGTGAGGAGCCGGTCGATGACGGGCAGCTTGACGGCCTCGGCCCGGTCGGCGGCGGCCAGTTCGCGCAGTTCGGGGTGGCTGATGCCGCCGAGGGAGTGGCCGAGGACGACGGAGCCGACCCGGTCGGGACGGAGCAGGCCGGCGCGCAGGGCGGCCACCGAGCCGATGGACTGGCCCACCAGCATCACGTCGGTGAGGTTCTCGGCGTCCAGGACGGCGAGGACGTCCCCGGGGAAGTCCTGGCCGTCGAACTCCGCCATGGAGGAGTCGGACTTGCCGAAGCCGCGCAGGTCCATGGTGACGACGGTGAACTCCTCGCGCAGCGCGGCCACTTGCTGCCACCAGGCGGCGTGGTTGCCGCCGCTGCCGTGCACGAGGAGGATCACCGGACCGCTGCCGTGACGCTCGTAGTAGATGGAGGTGCCGTCGGAGTCGGCGAGGGGCATGGGAGGGAACTCCTAGCAGTACGGGGGGACGGACTCCGGGCCGCGCGCGCTCAGTTGGGGCGCCTGCCGTGGAAGACCAGCTCGATCATGGTGTGGTCGGGGTCGTGGATGTAGCAGAACTTGGACTGGTTCTCGGGGCGTTCGATCGGGCGCGTGTGCCGGATGCCCAGCTCCTCGAGGTGGGCGAGGAACTCGTCCCAGTCGTCGACCTCGACGGCGAAGTGGTAGGGCGCCATGCGCTCCATCTCCTCGACCGGAGTGAAGTGGAGGTCGAAGTTGCCACGGGTCATGAGAACGACCCGGGTGTTGGACTTGGGCATGATGCGCTTCATCCCGAAGACCTTCGTGTACCACTCGGCGGTCCGGTCGGGTTCGGTGGTGGGGAAGTTGACGTGGTGGATGTAGCGCGGTGCCTTGCTCATGCGGAATTCCCTTCTGGGTGTACGGGGTTGGAGAGCACGCCGATGCCGCTGATCTCGACGTCGACCGTGTCCCCCGGCTCGATCTGGCACGTCGACTCGGCGCCCATCCACAGCACGTCACCGGGACGCATGGTGATGTGCCGGGTGATCTCGACGATGTGGTCGAAGGGGTCGAAGACCATGTCGCCGGTCGGAAACGCGGCACGGACCTCGCCGTTGACCCGGAGCGTGGTCGTCTGCGCCAACGCGTCGACGTCGGTCTCGATCCAGGGACCCATCGGCTTGAACGTGTCGCTGTTCTTGCTGCGCCAGAACGTGCGGTCCTGGTGCTGCCAGGCACGGGCGCTGACGTCGTTGCCGATCGTCCAGCCGAACACGGCCTCGCGGGCTTGCTCGTACGTGGCGTGCCGCAGCGTACGGCCGATGACCGCGACGAGTTCCGGCTCGGCCTCGAACCGCCCCGTGACCTCGGCCGGTTTGACGATGGGCGAGCGGTGGCCGGTCAGCGCGTTGTTGGCCCGGTAGCCCACTTCGGGACGGGTGGGGACCTCGGCGCCGGCGTGCCGGATGTGCCGCGGGTAGTTCATGCCGACGGCGTAGAACACGGGCGGGACGACGACCGGCAGCCAGACCGCATCGGTACGCGGCACGGCACCGATGACGGTGGGGCCGCGTTCGCTGTGCGGCCGCCGCGGCGTGGCGTCCAGCGGGGACTCGGACAGCAGCTCGATGTCCCGCTCCCCCACGCGGCCCCACACCGCTCGTCCGGCGACCGACACCCGGGTGTATCGCATGTGATCAGCCGGCCAGCAGATGGGAGACGCGCTTGGTGATCAGGTAGGCGTCCAGCGCCTCGGGCCCGCCCTCCCTGCCGTAGCCGCTCTCCTTGACGCCCCCCGAGGGTGCCTCGCTCACCGAGCCGCCGCAGTGGTTGACGGAGAGGATGCCCGCCTCCAGTTCGCGCACCAGGTGCTCGGCGGTGGCCGCGGACTCGGTGAAGCCGTAAGCGGCGAGGCCGTAGGGCAGTTCGTTCGCGGTGCGCAGCGCCGCGTCGAGGTCGCGGAAAGCGGTGATGGGCGCGAGCGGCCCGAACGGCTCCTCGCGCATCAGGTCCGCGTCGGGCGGTACGTCGGTGAGGACGGTCGGCGCGAAGAAGTAGCCGGCGCGGTCGAGCCGTTCGCCTCCGGTGCGCACGGTGGCGCCTCGGCGCACGGCGTCGGCGGTCAGCCGCTCCACCGCGCGGAGCCGGCGTTCGTTGGCGAGCGGTCCCATGGTCGTGCCCTCGGCCAGGCCGTCGCCGACGACGACCGCCTCGGCCGCCTTCACGAACGCGGCGGTGAAGTCGTCGACGAGGTCCTCGTGGACGAGGAACCGGCTCGGCGAGGTGCAGACCTGGCCGGCGTTGGCGAACTTGGCCTGGGCGGCGCGCCGGGCGGCCCGGGTGGGGTCGGCGTCCGCGCACACGATCACGGGGGCGTGGCCGCCCAGCTCCATCAGGGACGGCTTCATGACCTCCCCGGCGGCGGCTGCCAGCTGTTTGCCCACGGGGACCGACCCGGTGAAGGCGACGAGACGGATGACCGGCGAGGCGATCAAGTGGGCCGACACCTCGGCCGGTTCGCCGAAGACGAGGTTGAGGACACCGGGCGGCAGACCCGCGTCCACGAAACAGCCGACCAGGGCGGCGGCCGTCGCCGGGGTCTCCTCGGACGCCTTGATGACGATGGAGCAGCCCGCGGCGAGGGCCGAGGAGATCTTGCGCATCGGTCCGCCGGCCGGGAAGTTCCAGGGGACGAACGCGGCGACGGGGCCGACCGGTTCACGGCGTACGGACAGCAGGGTGCCGGGGGCGGAGGGGATGATGCGGCCGTAGGCGCGGCGGGCGTCGTCGGCGTGCCAGCGCAGGGTGTCCGCGACGCGGCGGGCCTCTCCGGTGGCCTCGGCGAGGGGCTTGCCCTGTTCGAGGGTCATGATCCGGCCGACCTCACCGGCCCGCTCGGTGAGCAGGTCGGCGGCGGTGTGCAGGATCGCGGTGCGGCGGGCGACGGGGGTGTCGCGCCAGGTCCTGAATCCCCCGGCGGCGGCGTCGAGGGCGCGGTCCAGGTCGGCGGTGGTCGCGAGGGGTACCTCTCCGATCACCTCTTCGGTGGCCGGGTTCACGATCGGGGCGGTGCGTCCGGTGCCGCCTTGGCACCACTCGCCCGCTATGTGCAGACGGACGGCGGGATAGCCGTGGTCGGTGGTCATGGGTGGGAGCCCTCTCAGGCCGGCGAACGAGGCGAATGGGGCCCGCGGCACGAAAGCCGTGGGTGCGGGGCATGCACGTGGGATGTCCAGCGCGGAGGTACGAAGTGCGCGGAGTGCAGTGCGGTGCGGTGCGGTGCGGTGCGGTGCACGTCAGGATGCGGGGGCGTCCTGCTGGTCGCGGTTGGTGCGCAGCGCCCAGATGTGGTGCGGCGGGGTGGTCCCGTGGACGCGGGTCTCGTAGGAGTCGTCCACCCGGTCCATGTCGGCGGCGTACTCGACGCGTCCGCCGCAGGGCGCGTGTACGAAACGGAAGACGTTGGAGCCGACGGTGTGACGGCCGAGCCTGCGTGCCTCGCGCCAGCCCCGGTCGATCATGTGGTTGCCACCCTCGATGACGTCGTCGAAGCCGGGGACCTCGTAGGCGACGTGGTTGACGCCCGCCTTGTCGGGACGGTGGCACAGCAGCATGGTGTGCTGGTCGTCGTCGCCCGGTGCCCGCATGAAGACGCCCATGGGCTCGACGACGTCGGTCGGCCGGAAGCCGAGGCGGTCCACGTAGAACGCGACGGCCTCCTCGCGGCCCTCCTTGCGGATGTTGAGCGCGACGTGGCACATGCGCAGCGGGCGTACCCGGGTGATCGCCTCCAGCGCGGTGTTCCAGCGGGTGACCTTGCCCGGCGCGTTGGCGGGCCGGGGGGTGACGTCGGCGGGCCGGGGCCGGGCCAGGGTCAGGCCTGCCCCGAAACCCGTCTCGTCCACGGTGTGGAACACTCCGGCGGCGTCCTCCCGGACCGGGCGGTCACGGCCGGCCGCGGCCACGAGGCGCTCCAGTTCGCGCGGGGTGTCGACGCCCCACACCACTTCGCGCAGGGTGGGCCCGGCCTCCACCGGCGGCGGGAGCGGCGGGCCGGCTTCGGTGTCGAGGTGGAGCGTCTGGCCGGTGAGGGTCTCGAACACCGCGTGCTCGTCGCTCCGTTCCAGCAGGAAGAGCCCGAAGTCGTCGAAGAACCGGACGCATTGGCCGAGGTCGTCGATGCTGTAGGTGACCGATTCGATTCTTTGGATTCCCATGGGTTCCTCGTTTCGCGGGTCGCCTGGTGAGCGTAGGTTTCGGGCGGCAGCGGCCTCAACGGTCCAGGCTCGACGGAATCTGCAATCGTTTCTTGCGGCTACGACCGGATGGCCGGAATGGGATTCTCGGAGAACCACGAGGTGAGGAAGTCCAGGAATACGCTGACCTTGCGCGGGGTGCCCTGTCCGGGGCCGTAGATCGCGTACAGGGGACGGTCGGGCACCGCCAGTTCGGGCAGCAGCACCTGGAGAGCTCCCGAGATGAGGTCGTCGTACGCCGGCCGCTGGGGCAGCAGGGCGATCCCGCGGCCGTGCACGGCCGCCTTCTGCAGGGCGATGTAGGAGTTGGACGAGAAGGCGACGTTGCGGATCTTGTGCAGGGTGGAGGCGTGGCCGTGGCCGATGCGCCAGACCGGGTCGTTGACGTGGACGAGGCACTCGTGGGCGGCGATTCCGTTCGGCTCGGTGAGCGGGCCGTTGCGGTCGAGGTAGTCCTCGGAGGCGCACAGCACGAACGGCAGTGAGGCGATCTTCTTGAGGCGGACGCTGGAGTCCCGCAGATCCCGGGTGTGGAATGCCACGTCGAATCCGCTGTCGAGGAAATCGTAGGTCCGGTCCGACATGCCTCCCAGTTCGAAACGGACCTGGATCTTGGGGTGGGAGGCGGAAAAGGCCGCTATCGCGTCACCGAGATCCAGACTCCCGATCCATTTGGGGCAGATGATGCTGAGCGTGCCCTCGGCGCGGTCGTGCAGCTGGGCGATTCCGGCGTCCTCGGCCTCGATCTCCTCCAGGATGCGGGCCGCGAAGTCGGCGTATCGCTGGCCCGGTTCGGTGAGGCTGACCGAACGGGCCGTGCGGTTGACCAGCCGGACGCCCACCTGCCGTTCCAGTTCGGCGACGTGGCGCGACACCAGGGAGCCGGAGGAGCCCAGCTTCTTGGCGGCGCCGCTGAAGCTGCCGACCTGCGCGACGGTGACGAAGCTGTGCATGAGGAGCAAGCGGTCCATGTTTCCCTCCGGAGGCCCACAGCTGCCAGGGGTGGGCCCCGGCGGCGTTGCCGGTCGTTCGAGTGTGCGGGCGGCGCGTCCGTCCCGGGGACGGACCTCGCAGCGGTGCGGGCCTGGGTCACGCCGGCCCGGAATGCCCCCATAGCCTCTCTATCAGGACATACCGGTGACGACGGACGGGTGGCTCAGGACGCTCCGAGGAAGGCGACGCTCATCGTGCGGGCGCTATGACGTGGGGCAGTACTGCGGCGCCTCGGTCAGGTTGTCCTTGGTGACCAAGAGAAGAGGAATGTTGGCAATCTTGTCAACCTTCGGTTTGGCCAGCAGACTGACGGTGCTCTTCACCGCCGTCTCGCCGATGACCATCGCCGAGTTGGCCACGGTGGCGGAGAAGCGGCCGTCCTTCACGGCGGCCAGACCCTCGTCGGTGCCGTTGACGGTCACGATCTTCACCTCCTTGGCACCGGCCGCGTCGAACGCCTTGCGGACGGCGAAGGCCATCTCCTCGTTGGCGACGAAGGTGTAGTCCAGGTCGGGGTGGGCCTGGATCATGTTCTCGGCCACCTCCTGCGCCTTGACCGGGTTGAACATGCCGGGCTGGTTCGCGACCACCTTCGCGCCGGCCGGCAGCTCCTTGGTGAAGCCGTCCACGAGCAGGTCGGAGGCAGCGCCCGGTGCTCCCGCGACCACGCCGATCTTCACGTCCCTGCCCGCGGCGTCGGTCCGGATCCAGTCCGCGTCCAGGGAGCCCACCTTGCGGAGGTCGACGACGGCCGCGCCCAGGATGTCGGCCGAGTCGGTCGGGACCACGGAGGTCAGGTAGATCGGGATGCCGGAGGCCCTGGCCTTGGCTATGTCGCCCTCGAGCGCGTCGACGTTGACCGTCTGCACGATCAGCGCGCTCACCTTGCGGGAGATCATGTCCTCGATGTTGGACAGCTCGGTTCCGGAATTCTGGTGGGAATTGGCCGTGTAGACCTTGGCACCCTCCGACTTCGCCGTCTGCTCGACGGCTTTCTGCAGACAGGTGTGGAACGCGGTGTCGGCGCCGTTGACGAACCCGAGGGTGACGGCGCCGGAACTCGCCCCGGCGGTAGTGGCGTTGTCGTCCTTGCCACAGCCGCTCAGCACCAGGGTGGTACCGGCGACCGCGGCGAACAGCGCACGGCGGGAGCGGGCGGAAAGTCTCATGGTGGATCGCCTTTCATGACGGGCCGAGGGCAGGGGGAAGCACCTGCGGAAAGCGGGGGGAAGGAAAGGGAGGGCGTGGTGCCGCGTCAATGCCGTGCGGCGCGGGCCTTGTGGAATTCGTTGGCGACGGCCGCGACGAGCAGGACACCGCCCACGGAGACCTGCTGGTAATTGCTGCTGACCTGCAGGAGGTTGAGCGCGTTGGCCACCACACCGAGGAGCACGACGCCGAGCGCGGTGCCGATCACGGTGCCGTGGCCGCCCGCCAGCGAGGTCCCGCCGATGACGACCGCGGCCACGGCGGTCAGCTGAAGGGAGAGGCCGCCCGTGCCGGGACTGCTGGAGCCGAGCCGGGACAGCAGCATCAGACCGGCCATGCCTGACAGGGCACCTGTGACGGCGTACAGCGTGAGCTTGCGCGCGGTGACGTCGATGCCGCTGAGCCGGGCCACGTGCTCGTTGCCGCCGATGGCGAACGCGTCGCGTCCGAACACGGTGAACCGCATGACCAGAGCCGTCGCGACCAGGACCAGGACGGCCAGGACCAGCAGGTAGGGAATGCCGAGGATCTTGTCGTTCCCGAGCGAGAACATCCTGGTGCCGATGGAGACGCTGACGCTGTCGAGCACCAGGAGCGCGACGCCGTCGAGCAGCGTGGCGGTGGCCAGGGTGACCACGAACGGAGCCACGTTGGTGAACGTCACGACGAGCCCGTTGACCAGGCCGATCGCCGTCGCGAGCAGGATCGAGGCGACCACTGTGAAGACGGTGGAATGACCGTGCGACAGCAACTGTGCCCCGAGGGCGGTGGTGACGGAGACATTGCTGCCCATGGAGAAGTCCATACCGCCCGCGGTCATGAGCAGGGTGAGACCGGCGGCGATCACGGCGGTGACGCTCACCTGCCGCAGGATGTTGATCACGTTCGTGTCGGTGGCGAACGCGTCGGTCCGCAGCGCGGTGGCGACCACCACGACGACGAGAACAGCCGTCAGACCGGTGTGCGGAGCGCGCCGCAGCGCGCCGAGCCGGTTCCCCGGCCGCCTCCGGTCGTGCGGGTCGCCGACCCCCGGGGCATCGGGAAGTGTCTTGACACTCACTGGGGTTGACCTCCGAGTGCGGTGGCGACGAGTTCGTCGCGGGTGATGGCGGTGATGGCGTGTTCGGCGACCGTGCGACCCGCGCTGACGACGATCACCCGGTCGGCGAGCCGCATGACCTCCTCGGCGGACGAGGAGGCGAGCAGCACGGCCGCGCCGCGCGACGCGAGGTCGTCGACCAGGGTGTGAATGTCGGCCATGGCCGCGATGTCCACGCCGTTCGTGGGGTCTTCGAGGAAGCAGGCGACCGGCTCGGTCTGCAGCCACTTGGCCAGCAGCACTTTCTGCTGGTTGCCGCCGGACAGGGCGCTGACCGGCGGATTGCCGGCGAGGGAGACCACTCCGTAGCTCCGCCTCAACGGCATTGCTCGGCGGGCTAGTTCGGTACGCCGGTGCAGTCGCCGACGGGCGAAGCGGTCACCGGCGAGCATCAGGTTCTCGTCCAGGGACATCCCCGGGACCAGGCCGAGCGCCCGTCGGTCGCCCGTGACGCAGCGCAGACCGCCGGCGAGCGAGGCGCGCACCCGGCCGAGTGGCACCGGGGCACCGTCGACGAGGAGTTCGCCGCTGTCGGGGCGGCGGCGGCCGGAGAGCAGGTCGAAGAGCCGGGACTGTGCGTCGCCGGCCGGCCCGAGCACCGCGACGATCTCCCCCTTGCGCACCTCCACGTCGAGGTCCCGCACAGCCCGGCCGTCGCACAGACCGCGAACCGCGAGGCCGATCTCGGCCTTGGGGGCGGGGCGTTCGGACCTCCGCGAGACGACGTCCCGGCCGACCATGCTGCGCACCAGCGAGGCCGGGTCGAGCTCGGCGACCGGTGCGCTGCGCACCACGGCTCCGTCCCGCAGCACGGTGAGACGGTCCGCGACCGCCATCACCTCGTCGATGTAGTGCGAGATGTAGACGACGGCGACGCCCTCGTCGCGCAAGGTGCGCACCAGGTCCCTGATCTGCTGGGCGGCCTCCGCGCTCAGACAGGCGGTCGGCTCGTCGAGGATCAGGATCCGGCCGCCGCGCCGTACCTCACGCGCCACCTCCACCATGGTCTGCTCCGCGACGGTCAGCGAACCCGCGGTCCGGTCTACGTCGATGTCGATGCCGAGCCCCGAAAGAGCGTGCCTCGCCTCGGACTTGAGCGTCCTCCAGTGCACGGCGCCGTGCCGGGTGGGCAGATCGCCCAGCATGACGTTCTCGGCGACGGTCAGTCCCATCGCCAGTTCGCGGCGCTGCGGAACCGAGGCGATGCCGAGCCGCCGGGCCCTGCGCACGGTCAGCCCGTGCTGGGCGTGCCCTCCGACCTCGAGGGTGCCGCCGTCCGCCTGGTGCACCCCGGAGAGGATCTGCACCAGCGTCGACTTCCCGGCACCGTTCATGCCCATCAGCGCGTGGACTTCGCCGGGGTACAGGTCGAGGTCCACGTTCGTGAGCGCGGCCGCCCCGCCGAAGCTCTTGGTGACCCCGCGGACGCGCATCACGGCATCGTGCGGGGTTGCGGCACCACCGGCCGCCGGCGTCGGAATGCTGGGTGTCACGGCGGCGCCTCCTTGCGTGTCCCGGTCCGTGAGAGCGGTCACGGCCGAGGTCCGTCGGGAGCGTGGCCGACACGTCCGTAGCCGCGGATGTCGGGGAAGGGGGGCTCGCGGTCGGCCTGGAGGTCCACCTGGAAGGTGTTCAGGCACATCCCGAGCATGGTGAAGTTGCCGAGCGCGCCGATGGTGTCCACCAGGCCCCTGGAGCCGAAGTGGCCGAGCGCCCGGGCGAAGGTCTCGTCGGAGACGAAGTGCTCCTCGAGGATCTCCCGGCAGAACTGGTAGAAGGCCTGGTCCGCCGCGTCGTCGAAGACCGCCTCGCGCTTCTCGGCGACGGCCTTGACGGCGGCCTCCGGGACACCGGCCTCGATCGCCTGGTGCACATGCGCGTTCCAGGAGTACTGCGCGTCCCAGTTCCGGGCGGCCATGAGCAGAGTGAGTTCGCGCAGGTGCCTGGGCAGACTGCAGTCGAACCGGGCGAAGGCGCCGAGGGATTCGGCGCGCTCGCACATCTCCGGGCTGTGCAGCCAGACCCGGAAGGGGCCACGGACGGCGCCGCGCCGGCCGGCGATGCGGGCGGCCAGTTCCTGCTGGCGCGGATCCATGTCCTCATCGGTCAGAACGGGGAGCCTCATGTGGCTGCTACCTGCCTTTTCTTTCCGGCGTGTTTCAGGCACGTACGGGGAAGCCGTGCGATGCCAGCCGACGGTACAGCCGGGTGCGGGAAGCTCACCCTTCTCGGAGTGCAAGGTAAAACTGCACGCCGGAGGGCACCCATTCACGGTGCCGCGACCTAACGTCGGTCGACGCAACAGCGTTGACGGGAGAGGAACTCCGGATGGCCACGATCATCAAAGCCGCGTCCGTGCCCTTGCTGGACCGGGGCGGTGCCGTCGTGACGACGCCGCTCATCACCACACGGTCGGCGGGCGGGGAGAACCGGATCACCAGCGGAATGAGCGTGTATCCGGTCGGCTCCGGAGCGCCTTTGCACTCGCACAACTGCGACGAGCACGTGACGATCCTCGAGGGCGAGGCGGAAGTGGTCGTCGACGGCGAGGTGACGAAGCTGGAGCGGTTCGACACCACCTACGTCCCCTCCCCCGTCCCCCATCTCTTCAGGAACATCGGCGACGGCCCGCTGCGCATCCTGTGGGTCTACTCCTCGGGCCGGGTGACCCGGACCTTCACCGGGACCGGCAGGACGGTCGAACACCTCTCGGACGAGGACCAGATGGGCTGACCGCTCCACGCACAGGGCGGCGGCCGGCGCGCGGGACGCGTCTCGTACGGTGATCATCGGCGTCCGGGGCATCACGTCCGCGCGCGCCGGACACCCCGCTCGGGAGGAATCGCGTGCGGGACCGCTCGATCCCCTCGTGAAAGGCCGCATCCCGTGCCCGTCGACGCCCCGCGCGACCGTGTCCGTACGGCGGCGATCGGTGCCGCCCGTTCGCGGCCGTGCACCCTCGTCGTCTGCCGAGGCTGCTGCTGCGGCGATCCTCGGAAGTTCCCTGACAGCGATCACGCCTGGCAGCTGGAGCGGTTGCGGGCCGGCGCCGAGGCCTCCGGGGGTCGCTTCACCGTACGGAAGACGGACTGCCTCGGGCCCTGCGACCAGGCGAACGTGATCGTGGTGCAGCCGTCGGGCGAGGGCCGGCGCCGCGGCGGCCGGCCGACCTGGATCGGTTTCGCCATGGACGACGACTGCACGGACGAGCTGCTGGCGTGGGCCACCGCCGGGGGACCGGGCGTCGCCGCGCCCCCGGCCGCGCTGGAGCTCCAGTTCGTCCGCCCGCCCCACGAGGCCCGGGCCCGCAAACGGCGTTGAGGTCACGGAGGGCGGCTTCCCCTCGGCGAGGACACCCGCGCCCCCACGAGACGACGACGGCCCCGCCCTCAGGAGGGCGGGGCCGTCTTCAGGAGCGGATCCGCACGCGGCTACCGGGCCGGTGCCCCTTGCGAGGGCACCGGTGCGAGGCCGGTGGGCCGGGTGGTGAAGACACCCCGGCCCTGGGTCCGGCTGCGCAACCGGGTCGCGTAGCCGAAGAGTTCGGCCAGCGGCACGGTGGCGGTGATCACCGTCGTACCCACCCGGGTGAGCGAGCCCGAGACCCGGCCACGCCGGGCCGCGAGGTCGCCGAGCACCCCGCCCACGGCGTCCTCGGGCACGGTGACGGTGACCTCGACCACCGGTTCCAGCAGGAGCATGGCACTGGCGCGCAGCGCCTCACGCAGCCCGTACCGCCCGGCGGTACGGAACGCCATCTCCGAGGAGTCCTTCGCATGGGTCGCCCCATCGGTGAGGGTGACGCTCACCCCGGTCACCGGATGACCGCCGAGGGGACCCTCGGCGAGCGCGTCCCGGCAGCCGGCCTCCACGGCACGGACGTACTCCTGCGGTACCCGGCCGCCGACGACCGTCGAACGGAACACGAAGCCCGCCGGACTTCCGTCGGTGCCGCCCGGGTCGGTCCCCAGCGGCTCCACGTCGAGGACCACATGGGCGAACTGCCCTGCGCCGCCGTCCTGTTTGACATGCCGGTACACCAGACCCGACACCCCGCGGGCCACCGTCTCGCGGTAGGTCACCCTCGGCCGCCCGACGGCGACGTCGAGCCCGTGGGCACGCCGGATCTTCTCCACCGCCACCTCCAGATGCAGTTCTCCCATGCCCGACAGCAGCGTCTGCCCGGTCTCGGGGTCGGTGCGGACGACCAGCGAGGGGTCCTCCTCGACCAGACGCGTCAGCGCCGACACCAAGCGGTCGGTCTCGGTGCTCCTGCGTGCCTCGACCGCCACGGACACCACCGGATCGGCGACGGCCGGCGGTTCGAGGAGCAACGGCGCCGAGGGGGCGCACAGGGTCGCCCCGGCCCGGGTGGACTTCGGCCCGATCACGGCGACGATGTCACCGGCCCCCGCGCGCTCCAGCTCCGCGTGGCGGTCGGCGCGGACCCGCAGGATCCGTGCGATCCGCTCGGTGCGTCCCGTGCCCACGTCCACCACCGCCTGTCCCTTCTCCACCGTGCCCGCGTAGACCCGTACGTACGTCATCCGCCCGGTGGCGGTGGCGTTCACCTTGAACACCAGCCCGGCGAACGGCGCCGCCGGGTCCGCCGCCCGTTCCTGTTCCGCGCCGCCGTGCGTGCCGCGCACGGCGGGCACGTCGAGCGGCGAGGGCAGATAGGCCACCACGGCCTCCAGCAGCGGTTCGATGCCACGGTTGCGGTAGGCCGAGCCGCACAGCACCACCACTCCCTCACCGGTACGGGTCAGGTCGCGCAGCGCTGCCGAAAGGGTCGCCGCGGAGACGGTGGAGCGGGCGCAGAACTCCTCCAGCGCCACCGGGTGGAGTTCCGCCACCGCTTCGTCCAGCAGCCGGCGTCGCCGTCGGGCCTCCTCCAGCAGCTCCTGCGGCACCGGGCCCTCCTCGGCCGACTCGGCGCCGTCGGTCCACACCAGCGCGCGCATCCGCAGCAGGTCGACCACCCCCGTGAAGGCGTCCTCCGTTCCGATCGGCAACTGGACGACCAGCGGTGCCGGATGCAGCCGTTCCCGGATCGACGCGACCGCGCTGTCGAGGTCGGCGCCGGCACGGTCCAGCTTGTTCACGAAGGCGATCCTCGGAACGCCGTGCCGGTCGGCCCGCCGCCACACCGACTCGCTCTGCGGCTCGACGCCGGCCACGGCGTCGAACACCGCGACGGCGCCGTCGAGAACACGGAGCGAGCGTTCCACCTCGTCGGAGAAGTCGACGTGGCCCGGGGTGTCGATCAGGTTGATCCGGTGGCCGTCCCAGGCGCAGCTGACGGCCGCCGCGAAGATGGTGATGCCACGGTCGCGCTCCTGGGAGTCGAAGTCGGTGACGGTGGTGCCGTCATGGACCTCGCCCCGTTTGTGGGTGGTCCCGGTGAGGTAGAGGATTCGTTCGGTGACGGTGGTCTTACCGGCGTCGACATGGGCGAGGATGCCCAGGTTGCGGACGGCGGCGAGGGAGTCGGTGAGGTGGAGGTGCAGGTCGGTACGCACGGCCCAGGGCCTTTCGGACGATCCGGAATCGGGTCGGCGCGATTCCCGGACGACACACCTGTGATCAGGTGGTGGAGGACCTCCGGCAGGCAGGGTGCACGGCGACCGGGCGTGCGGTCGCCACCGTGCTGGGGAGGTCAGAAGGTCGTCGCGGGCTTCCGGTTCCGGCCGCGCAGCCGGTACCGGGCCCACGGAGACACGAGGATCACCTCGTGCTGTGACCGGGGAACGACGACAGCGGTGCGGTAACGCACGGCCCGGCTCCCCTCGTTCGTCACGACACACGCGGCGCCGAAGGGGCGGCGTGTGATTCCGTGGCGAGTGTAGGGAACCGGGCGCGGGCCGCGCACCGGGTTTTCCGAGGTCCGCTCAGGCCGCCGTGTCCATCACTCAGTTGCGGCTCCACTGCTGGTTCGTTCCGCCGTTGCACGACCACAGGACGATCGGTGTGCCGTTCGCCGCGCCGTTGCCCGACGCGTCGAGGCACAGACCGGAGACCCTGTTGGTGATGGTGCCGGCCGCGTTGACGGTCCACTTCTGATTGGTGCCGCCGTTGCAGTCCCACAGGACGACCCGGGTGCCGTTGGCGGTCCCGCTGTTGTAGGCGTCCAGGCACTTGTTGCCGTAGACGACGAGTTCGCCGCGCGAGGTGGCGGTGAACGTCTGGTTCTGGCCTCCGCCGCAGTCCCAGAGTTCGGCCTGGGTGTTGTTGGTGATGGCGCTCTTGAAGAAGTCGAGGCAGCGTCCGGAGCCGGTGCCGACGATCGCGGCGCCGTTGGTTCCGGGCAGGGCGCGGACCGCGACGGCGTCGACGTCGGGCGCGGTACCCGAAGCCGCCGCGAAGGTCAGGGTGTTGGAGCCCTTGCCCAGGGAGGCCAGGACGGAGACGGTGCGATAGGTGCTCGACGACCCGGTGGGCGGGAAGGCGAGGGTCTGCGCGTACTGGTCGTTGACCCGGAAGGCCGCCCTGCGGGCCGTGGAGCCGCCGTTGGCGTAGCTGATGTCGACGAGCTTCGTACCGGCGGCGGCCGCGCCGACGCCGGTGAAGGTCGGCGTCGTGGCGGAGGTGGTGTCCTCGTACGTCGACCCGGAGCCCTCGGTGCCGACGACCGTGAGCAGGACGGCCTCCCCCGCGGGCACTCCGGTGGTGTAACCCGTCGTGTAGGAGCCGACGTCGGAGGCCGACCACACGTTGCGCACCGTGGCGGAGGCGGTGGTCAGGCCCATGTCCGCCCAGCGGGCGGTGATGTTCGCGTTGGCGGATGTCCGGTTCAGCAGCAGGATCGCGCGCTTGCCGGTGCCGGAGAGGACCTTGCTGTAGACCTGCAGACCCGTCGTGTCCTCGGCGACCTCGACGCCCTGAAGACCGCGCGGGTCCTGGTCGATGGCGATGACCTCGGAGTTGGTGAGGACCGACGCGGTCGACGGGCTCATGGTGGCCAGGTTGTTGCCCGCGAGCAGGGGCGCGCCGGAGATGGCCCACAGTCCCATGTGGGTGCGGTTCTGGGCGGCGCTCAGACCCGTCATGCCGACGGTCATCATGTCGGGGTCGTTGTAGAAGCCGGTGTGCTGGGCGGCGGGGTGCAGCGACTTGTCGAAGTTCGCGAGGACGTTCGCCATCGAGGGGTTGTCGGGCCAGTAGACGATGTCGGTGCTGGTGCGCCACAGCTCACCGGTGCCGGCGGCCCAGTTCCAGGGGTTGCCCGTGCCCCATTCGCACAGCGACAGGACGAGCGGGCGTCCGGTGACCGCGGTGGCGGCGGTGTTCGCGTCGCGGATCGCCTTGTACGTCGTCTCCTGGTCGAGGCCCTCGGCGTCCCCGCCGCACCAGTCGACCTTGACGAAGTCGAAGCCCCAGTTCTGGAAGGCCTGGAGGTCCTGCTGGTTGTGGCCCTCCAGTCCGGTGCCGGGGGCGGGCGGCGTGGTGGAGGGGGTCGGGTAGTAGTAGCCGCAGCCGTTCTTTCCCGCGTCGGTGTAGATCCCGGCCTTGAGACCCTTGCCGTGGATGTAGTCGGCGATGGCCTTCATGCCGCCCGGCCACTGGGTGGTGTCGACGCTGATGTTGCCGCCGCTGTCGCGGGCGCCCTGCCACCAGCCTTCGTCGATGTTGACGTACGTGTATCCGGCGGCGGCCATGCCGGAGGAGACGAGGGCGTCCGCCTGGGCCTTGATCGTGGTGTAGTCGATGGCGCCGGCGAAGCTGTTCCAGGACGCCCAGCCCATCGGCGCCGGGGTGACCCCGATCTGGCTGGTGACGACCGCGGCCGGCTCGGCCCGGAGCGGCGCGGCCGAGCGGCCGAGTCCGGTCAGTCCGGCGACGGCGAGGAGCAGGACGACGCAGTGGACGCCCGCGCGTCTGAGGAGGTGCACGAGAAACGGCGTGTTCGAAATCGGGGACATGCGGCTCTCCCTTGGGGGGTTTGTTCGCAGACTCGAACAAAAGTCAACGCGACTCGCCATATGGCAGCGCCTGGACCGGGTCGCGTCAAGTTCCCTGCCACAAAAGGCCGTTCACCCTCGGGCGGCTCTCGACCGACGCGGGGACGCCCGGGACGTGAGGCGCGGGCCGCGCGTCACCTCACGGAGGGAGAGGAACGGAGAGGACGAAGGGGACACGGAGCGGCGGCCGTACGCCGGCAAACGCGCCCTCGCGATACCTTCGCCCTGTCAGAGCCCCTGGGGCCACCGGCAGGTCTTCACCATCGGGATGGACATGCGCGAGGAAGCGATCGTCGAGGCAGCCACCGGAGTTCATCTGGTGCACGGCAGCAACACGAACTGGGTGGTGCTGACCGAGGGCGACTCCGTCACCCTGATCGACACCGGGTATCCCGGCGACCGCCGAGAGCTCCTGGCGTCGCTGAAGGCCCTCGGCCACGCGCCCGAGGCCGTGAGCGCCGTGCTCATCACGCACGCGCACAACGACCACCTCGGCTCCGCCGAGTTCCTGAACAGCACCTACGGCACTCCGGTCCAGCTGCACGCGGCCGAAGTGCCGCACGCGCGCCGCGAGTTCCTCCACCAGGTGAGCGTCGGCCAGGTGATGCGACAGGCGTGGCGCCCCGGCGTGCTGCCCTGGGCGGTGCACGCCATCCGCTCCGGCGGGACGGCGGACGTGCGCATGACGAAGCCCGAGGCCTTCCCCCACGAGGGCCCGCTCGACCTGCCCGGCCGGCCGGTCCCGGTGCACACCCCCGGCCATACGCCGGGCCACTGCGTCTACCACCTGCCGGACGCCGGGGTGCTGATCTCCGGTGACGCCCTGGTGAGCGGCCACCCCACGTCACGGATACGGGGTCCGCAACTGCTGCCCGAGATGTTCGACACCGAGCGCGCCGGCGCACTCGCCTCGCTCGACCGCATCGAGGCCCTCGCCGCCGATGTGCTGCTGCCCGGGCACGGACCCGTGCACCGCGCCCCGGTGCGCGAGGCGGCCCAGCGCGCCCGGGAGCTGGCAGGCTGACACGGATCGACCGCCTCGACCGCTACCCGAGTTCCAGCGTGGTGACCCCGTGGACCCTCGCGCCCGCGAAAGCCCTGACCGGCCCGGTGTACATGCGGGCCGTCTCGAATGAGGGGGTGAGGCCGAGCTTTTCGACGAAGGCGACGGCCACCGCGTTCGTCTCGGGCACGTCGATGGCGACCGGCCTCCCGTCCGCGTCGGCGGCGAGCGCGGTGAACAGGGCCTCGGCGTCGTCGGCGGTGTCGGCGAACAGGGGGCCGATTCGCAGGGAGTCACGCGCCGGGCGGATCACGGCGTACCCGCTCAACTGCCCGTCGTCGGTGTGCCGGACGAAGGTGCGGTGCCCGGGGGCGGTCAGCCACGACTGAAGGAACACGGGCCGGTCGGCGGGATAGCACGTGCTGTCGTACGCCGTGATCGCCGCGCGATCCGCCGGTTCGGCCGCCCGCACTCCCGACGGCTCCTCCCCGACCGGGGCGACGCCGCCGAACCGGACGGTCCGATAGGCGAGTTCGAAACCGGACTTGCGGTAGTTGTCCTGCTGGGCGACCACTCCGTCGAGTCCCACCGTCCGGCCACCGGCGTGGGCGAGGGCCGTCCGCCAAGTGGCGAGGCCGTAGCCGTTGCCGCGGGCGTCGGGGCGTACGAGGTAGAAGCCCAGGAAGGCGTAGTCGGGGCCGTAGTTGACCACCGAGATGGCCGAGACCGGCTCCCCGTCGACGCGGCCGACGAAGAAGCCCTCGGGGTCCTGGGCGAAGAAGCTCGCGCTGTCGGACAGACCGGGATTCCATCCCTCGTCCGCCGCCCAGCCGCCGACGGCCTTCCAGTCGTCGAGCGAGGCCTGGCTGACGACGAGGCCGTCGGGTCCCGGAGAGGTCATGGGGGCGCTCCAATGCGTACGGGTCGCGGGGTGCGCCGGCCGGGCGCACGCGCAGCATCCTTACCGATCTCCGTGCCGATCGCAGCGACGAGCACCCCGCGCGGGAAGGGATTCGGCCACTTCGGCACAGGCCTCCGCCTCGCCGGGGCCGACTGGTCCCGGTTCCGGCCGACGGGCACGGAGAACCCGGCGAGCAGGACGCGGAGGAAGCTCCACCGGTCACCCGTCCGGTGGAGCCTCCGGTCCGTGATCGCCGTGGGTCAGCGCACCGCGGCGGGCCGGAACCGGCGGTACAGGACGGCACCGCCCAGCAGCAGCGCCGCGCTCGCCGCGAGGGCGGGCATCGTCTGATCCGTACCGGTCTGGGCGAGGGACGCCATGGAGCCGCTCTGCGGCCGGACCTGCGCCGGCACTCCGGGGTTCGGGTGGGCCACGGGCGGGGTGGACGGCCTCGGGATGGGGCTGTCGGGGTGGTGCGGCTGCCGGGGCTTGGCGCCCGAAGTGGTGGCGGACTCGTTTCCGGCGGACGCGTTGCCGAGTCCGACCACGGTCGCGGAGTTGCCGCTGACGTTCACCGGGAGGTCCACCGGGAGCTGGAGGCCGTTGCCCGACAGCACACCCGGCGAATCCTTTCCGCCACCGTGCGCGACCGCTCCTCCACCCTTCTGTGTGCCACCTCGGTGGGTGCCACCGCCCTGCGCGACACCACCGCCGTGCCTCCCTGCGCCTGGCCGGGCGGCCCCGTCGCCGTCGCTCCGACTGGCACAGCGGTTGCCCGCGGCGGGGTTGAGGAGCCCGGCCACGTTCAGCGTGTTCCCGCACACGTTCACCGGAACGTGCACCGGGAGCTGGACGGTGTTGCCGGAGATCACTCCGGGCGAGCCTGCCGTCGAGCCGTCCGCCGCGGAGTCGGCGTAGGCCGGCACGGTCGCGGCCAGCGCGCCCGAGGCGGCGGCCGCGGCGATCAGACCATTTCGGGTCACCCGTTTCATGGGTTCACTGCCTTCCAGAACGAGGTCGCGGGCATTCGCCCACAGTGCCTAGAACGCGTGTGAACCATCCGAGTTATGGCTTATCGGGCTTTCACCCCATCGAGCGTCCCGCATTTCGAACGGGCGCCCCGGCACGTCCGGAAGGCGCCGACGGGCAGGGTAAGGCACGGCGGTGGGTTCCGCTCGCCCAGAGGCGTGCCCCTGAGGCCGCGTCTATCGTGATCCGGGAGGTATCGCCGGTCCACCGCGGGCGACCCTGGAGGCATGCATGCTGTCCATGCACCAACGCTTCGCGATCGTGGGAGCCGCGACCGCGACGCTGGCCCTGCTGGCGGCGGGTCTGCCGACGACGGCGACCGCCGCCGAAGACCCCGGCCTGTCCCGCTTCTACGGGCAGAAGATCACGTGGGCGGCCTGCAAGGGCGAGGGCATGCCCGAGGATCTGCAGTGCGGCAAGGTCACCGTCCCGCTGGACTACGCGAGGCCGGACCGCGGCACACTCGACCTGGCCCTGGCCCGCTACCGGGCGACGGGCGACTCACGGGGTTCGGTGCTGCTGAATTTCGGCGGTCCCGGCGGCGCGGGGGTCCCCCAGCTCGCCGCGGGCGGCAAGGACTTCATGGGCCTGACGAACGGCTACGACGTGGTGACCTTCGACCCTCGTGGCGTCGGCCGGTCCTCGCCCGTCAGCTGCGGCGAGGGCATGGACGAGATCTTCGAGGCGACGGACGGCAGCACCGACGTGCCGACGGCTCTCGAGGTGGTCAGGAAGGCCGCCGCCGAATGCGCCGAGCACTCCGGCGCCGTGCTCCCCCACATCGGCACGGTCGACGCCGCCCGTGACATGGACGTGATGCGCCAGGCCCTCGGCGACAAGAAGCTCAACTACCTCGGCTTCTCGTACGGAACGCGGCTCGGTGCGGTGTACGCGGCCCAGTTCCCCAAGAAGACGGGGCGGATGGTGCTCGACGGTGTCGACACCCTCACCGAACCGATGACCGAGCAGGGACTGACGGGCGCCGAGGGACAGCAGACCGCGCTGGACGACTTCATCGCCTGGTGCACGAAGAGCATGGCCTGTCCGTTCGGAAAGGACGCGCGCAGCGCCCGCGAGCAGGTGGTCCAGCTCGTCGACTCGCTCGACGCGGACCCGGTGCCGTCGGACTTCGGCCAGCAGTTCTCCGGCCAGGACCTGGTGGGGGCGCTCAGCCAGGCGCTCTACAGCAAGGAGATGTGGCCCACCCTCGAACAGGCCCTCACCCTGCTGATCCAGGACGGCGACACCCACGGACTCATCCAGCTGTCCGGAGGCGCCTCCTTCCCCGAGGCGACCCCGGCCGCCCGTCGGCTCCAGAAGGGTGACGGCGGCCTCGTCGACGTCGAGGACATCCCCCTCGACAATCTCCCCGCCGCTCTGATGGCCATCAACTGCGCCGACGACCCCGACCGGCCCAGCGCCGAGCAGGTCACCCGGCAGGTCGAGAAGCTGCGCGCCGCGTACAAGGAGGCGTCACCCGTCTTCGGCCAGTACCGGCTCACCCAGGTGCTGATGTGCTACGGCCGCCCGAAGGGCACGGACTACATCCGCGACGACGTCCGCGACGTCGGCGGCCCGAAGAAGCTGCTGGTCGGCACCCGCGGAGACCCGGCGACCCCCTACCGCTGGACCCTGGAGACCGCCGAGCGCCTCGGCTCCTCCGCGGTGGTGCTCGACAACAAGGGCGAGGGGCACACCGGCTACGCGTCCTCGAAGTGCGTACACCGCAAGGTCGACGACTTCCTGCTGTACGGATCGCTGCCGGCCAGCGGCAGTTCCTGCGGCGCGGAGGAATCGGACAGGGACTGACCGCCGGCCCACTGCCCCGAACGGCCGAGCGGCATCCCCCGGACGATGACAGAACAGGCGCGGATACGTAACACAGACAAGTCGGTTACAACCTCTCGTACCCCCCGAAGGTCACACTGGGCAGGCGTCGCCTTCATCCGGCCCGCCGGACCCGCACCCGCACGTGCCCACAGCAGGGGGAACATCACCGATGCGCATCCGACCCGTCCTCGCCCTCTCCACCATCGCCGCCGCGCTGCTCCTCGCGGTACCCCAGAGCGGTGCGGCGGCCACGCCGTCCGCACAGCCCGGCGCCCACCCGTCCAAGGCCGCCGCGCAGCTGAAGAAGTGCTCGGCCAACGCCCTCAAGCTGCGGGCCGGGCAGTCCTCGGACCGCCGCGTGCTGCACCTGCGCGTGACCAACCGGTCGAGCCGCGCCTGCACCGTCGACCGCATCCCCGTCGTCACCTTCGGCAACCTCGACGGCGCGGCCCTGCCGAAGCCCGCCGGACAGAGCGCTCCGTACCGGATCGCCGCGGGCAGGACGGCGTACGCCTCCGTGCTCACGATCGCCGACCGGTCCGACCCGCAGGCCCGCCGGGTCCGGTCGATCACCGTCTCGGCCGATCCCGCGCGCTTCGGGCGTTCCTTCACCGCGCGCGAACTGGGCGCCGGCAGCACCGTCCGGGTGTGGGAGCCGGTGACGACGTGGTGGAAGCCGTCCGCGGCGGCCGCCGACCGGGTGCTCGGCCTCCGCTGAGCGGTGCCATTCCGGGGCCCGCGCCTGCTCGCGCGGCGCGGGACCCGGGGGCTGTCCGTGGCCGGCCGGTCGCGTACCCCGCCCGATCCGCGGGTGTTCCGATCGGCGGCTTTCGTTCCCATGGGTTTGACTCATGATGTGCGCCGGATGCTCTCGCTGCTGCTCGTCGCCCTCGGTGCGGCCGGGGCGCTGGTCCTCGTCCGCGGCGTCTCGGTGTGGTGGTGGTGCGCGGCGGCCCCGCTGCTGGCGCTGACCGTGCTCGGCTGCTGGGACCTGGGGCAGCGACGTCACTCCGTGCTGCGGAACCATCCCCTGCTCGGCCATCTCCGCTTCCTCCCGGAGACGCTGCGCCCGCGGCTCCGCCCGTACTTCGCCGAGCGGGACCACGAAGGACGGCCGTTCGACCGCCAGGTGCGCGCCCTCGTGTACGAGCGTGCCAAGGACGTAGAGACCGAGGAGCCGTTCGGCACCGGGCGTGATGTGTACGCCGACGGCCACGAGTTCCTGGAGCCGTCGATGCGTCCGGTCGAGGTACCGGACGAGCCTCCCGTCGTCCGCGTCGGCGGCCCCGACTGCACCCAGCCGTACGACATGGCACTGCTCAACGTCTCCGCGCTGAGCTTCGGAGCTCTCTCGTCGAACGCGATCATGGCGCTCAACCGGGGCGCGGCGCTGGGGCGTTTCGCACACGACACCGGTGAGGGCGGCCTGTCGGACCACCATCTGCGGGGCGGCGGCGACCTCGTCTGGGAGATCGGCACGGGGTACTTCGGCTGCCGCACCTCCGCGGGGGACTTCGAGGCGCGGGAGTTCGCGGACAAGGCCGCGCTGCCCGAGGTGAAGTGCGTCTCCCTGAAACTCTCCCAGGGGGCGGAGCCAGGGACCGGCGGGGTCCTGCCCGGAGCGAAGGTGAGCGCCGAGATCGCCCGGGCGCGTGATGTCCCCGAGGGCGAGACCGTGGTGTCGCCGCCGCACCACCGGGTGTTCTCGACCCCGCGGGAGCTGGTGCTGTTCATCGCGCGGATGCGGCAGCTGGCTGGCGGCAAGCCGACCGGCTTCAAGCTCTGCGTGGGCTCGCGGCGCCAGTTCCTGGCCGTCTGCAAGGCGATGCTCGCCGAGGGCGTGACGCCCGACTTCATCGTGGTCGACGGTTCCGAGGGCGGCACCGGGGCCGCGCCCCAGGAGTTCGCCGGCACCCTCGGCGCGCCGCTGACCGAGGGCCTGATCACGGTGCACAACGCGCTGGTCGGCACCGGGCTGCGCGACCGTGTCCGGATCGGGGCGAGCGGCAAGGTCGCCACCGGCTCGGACATCGTCAAACGGCTCCTCCAGGGCGCCGACTACACCAACGCGGCCCGCGCGATGATGTTCGCCCTCGGCTGTCTCCAGGCCCAGCGCTGCCACACCAACAGCTGTCCGGTGGGCGTGGCGACCCAGGACCCCCGCCGGGTCCGCGCGCTGGACGTGGCCGACAAGTCCGAGCGGGTGCGCCGCTACCAGCGGGCGACCGTGCGCAGCGCGAGCCGGATCATGGCCGCGATGGGCGCGCGGGATCCTGGTGACCTCACGCCCCACCGTCTGCTGCGGCGCGTCGGCCCGACGGCCGTACGGTCGTACGCCGAGCTCCACGAATGGCTCGCGCCGGGGGTACTGCTCGCCGGGCCGCCCTCGTCCTGGGCGGCGGACTGGGCCGCCGCCGATCCGGACTCCTTCTGAGGGTCACAAGGCGGCCGGGTGTCAGAAGTCGACGGGGTCCCGCACGATCGGGCAGGTCATGCAGTGCCCGCCGCCGCGCCCGCGTCCCAGCTCGGCCCCGACGATGGTGATGACCTCGATGCCGGCCTTGCGCAGCAGGGTGTTGGTCTGGGTGTTGCGGTCGTAGGTGAACACCACGCCGGGCTCCAGGGCGACGGCGTTGTTGCCGCTGTCCCACTGCTGCCGCTCGGAGGCGTACACGTCGCCGCCCGTCTCGACGACCCGCAGTTCGGACAGTCCGAGCGCCTTGGCGACGACATCGGTGAAGGCGCGTGAGCCCTCGTCGGTGAGTTCGACGCCGGGTGCCTTGTCGCTGGGCCGCAGCGAGAAGGTGTGCACCGAGTCCATGATGGCCGGATACAGGGTGACGAGGTCGCGGTCGGCGAAGGTGAAGACGGTGTCGAGGTGCATCGCGGAGCGCAGTTTCGGCAGGCCCGCGACGATGACGTGCTCGGCCGCGCCGTTCTGGAACAGCGCGGCCGCGACCTGGCTGATGGCCTGCCGCGAGGTGCGCTCACTCATGCCCATGAGGACGACGCCGTTGCCGACCGGCATGATGTCGCCGCCTTCGAACGTCGCCTGGCCCCAGGTGAGTTCGGGGTCACCCCACCAGACGGTGGAGCCCACGTAGTCCGGGTGGAAGGAGTAGATCGCCTTCATCAGGAGCGTCTCGTCGTGGCGGGCCGGCCAGTAGAGCGGGTTGAGGGTGAGGCCGCCGTAGAGCCAGCACGTGGTGTCACGGGTGTAGAGGGTGTTGGGCAGCGGTGGCATCAGGTACTCGCGCACGCCGGTCGATTCACGGGCGAGGCCGAGATAGCCGGAGCGGAACTCGTCGGGCAGGTCGGCGGTGGACAGTCCGCCGATCAGGTACTGGGCGAGGCGGGCGGGTTCGAGGGAGTCGAGGAAGGCCCGGGTGGTGTCGACGAGGCCGAGCCCGACCTCGTTCGGCGTGATCTTGCGGTCCAGGAGCCAGTCCTTCGCCGCGGGGAGCGCCATGGTCTGGGCGAGCAGGTCGTGCAGTTCCACGACGTCCACACCGTGTCCGCGGAGCTTGTTGACGAAGTCGGCGTGGTCGCGCTGGGCGTTCTCCACCCACATCACGTCGTCGAAGAGCAGGTCGTCGGCGTTGGTGGGAGTGAGCCGGCGGTGGGCGAGGCCGGGTGCGCAGACCAGGACCTTGCGCAGCCTGCCGACCTCGGAGTGGACGCCGTACGCCGGACGGCTCGTGGTGTCTTGACTGGTCACGGTGTGCCTTTCTCCAGGTCGGAGGCTGACGGGTCAGAGGCTGATCCAGCCCAGCGCCAGGGCGGTGATCCCGAGGACACCACCGGCGATCGAGACGACGAGGATGACGACTTCGCGGGGCGAGAACGGTGCTCTGCCCTGCTCGCGTCGCGCCATCACGAACAGCACGGTGGCGGGCGCGTAGATGATGAAGGAGACGAGGATGAACCTCAGTCCGGCCGCGTAGAGCAGGAACGCGGTGTAGACGGTGGCGAGGGAGGCGACGACGAGGTCGCCGCCGAACCTGCCCCGGGTGATCTTCACGGCGAAGGCCGCCGCCAGCAGGAACGGGATGAGCGTCAGCGCGCTGGTCAGGTCGAGCGCGAAGTTGAAGGCGTCGTCCGAGAACAGGGTGACGACCAGGACGACCTGGGTGAGCAGGGTCGTCAGGAGCAGCGCGGGCACCGGCACGTCGGCGGCGGTGGAGCGGGACAGGAAGCGGGGCATGTCGTCGTCCTTGGCCGCGACGAACAGCACTTCGGCCGCCATCAGCGTCCAGGCGAGGTAGGCGCCGAGCACCGAGACGATGAGGCCGACGCTGACGAAGACCTGGCCCCAGGTGCCGACCGCGCTCTCCAGGACACCGGCCATCGACGGCTGCCTGAGCTCGGCGATCTCCCCCATCGGCATCAGCCCGTACGACACGATCGTGACCGAGGCGAAGATGGCGAACACGCTGAGGAAGCCGAGGACGGTCGCCCGGCCGACGTCCTCGCGGCGCTTGGCGTGCCGGGAGTAGACACTGGCCCCCTCCACGCCGAGGAACACGAACACCGTGGCCAGCATGGTGCCCTTGACCTGCTGGAAGAGCGAGCCCGCGTAGTCGGCGCCGCCCCAGTTCTCGGCGAAGACATGAGGTTTCAGATAGAAGAGCGCCAGGACGATGAAGACGAGGATCGGCACGATCTTGGCGACCG
This sequence comes from Streptomyces sp. NPDC005141, assembly GCF_053599975.1. NCBI lineage: Bacteria > Bacillati > Actinomycetota > Actinomycetes > Kitasatosporales > Streptomycetaceae > Streptomyces > Streptomyces sp. NPDC005141. The sequence goes on from NZ_JBSFYW010000004.1 coordinate 199,426, forward strand.
TGACGATGCGGTTGATGGCCGCAGCCTCCTTCACCCCCCGCCGGATGAGGAGGAAGAAGGCCCACAGGCCGACCGAGGAGAGCACCACCGCGAGGACGGTGTCCCCGTCGCCGAGCGCGGGGGCGATCGCCCCGATGGTCGACATGATGAGCACCCAGTACGTCACGTTGCCGACGCAGGCGCTGGCCCAGTAGCCGAAGGCCGAGAAGAAGCCGAGGTACTCGCCGAAGCCCGCCTTCGCGTACGCGTAGACGCCGGCGTCCAGGTCGGGTCTGCGGATCGCGAGCCGCTGGAAGACGAAGGCGAGCATGAGCATGCCGGTGCCGGCGACGGCCCAGGCGATCAGCGCGCCCGCCACGCCCGTCTCCTGGGCGAACCGCCGCGGGAGGGAGAACACACCGGCGCCGACCATGGAGCCGACGACCATCATGGTGAGGGTGACCAGCGTCAGTTTGGCGGCCGGTGGCGCATCGGAATCCGTGTCGACCTGCGTCATGGGCGTCCTGCGGAGACGGGCATCGTCGTGCGCGACCACGATGCGGGGCAACGTCATCTGGCGACCTGAGCGACACTAACAACCAATTGCCCTGAATGCCCGATAAAAGCAAACAACTAACCGTATCCGGCAACCGCGTCCACGACGGGGGCCCGGGCGCATGTGGCGCGAAAGGCATCGTCGGGGTACTGCGTCATGGATCTCTCCGGCCGACAATCGGATCACCGGGACGGAACGATCCCGAGTTGTCGTCGGAGAGGTGCGCACCGCGTGAGCGAGTTGTTGGGTGTGGCGGTACTGGGTGCCGGACACATGGGGGCCGACCATATACGTCGAATCGACCAGGTAGTGAGTGGTGCCAGGGTCGCCGCAGTGGCGGATCCCGACACCGATCGCGCCGGAGAAGCGGTGGCGGGCATCGACGACGCCTCGGTCCACGCCGAGACGGAGGCCGCACTCGACGCACCCGGTGTGCGGGCCGTACTGATCGCCTCCCCGGGCCCCGCGCACGAGGAGGCGCTGCTCGCGGCCTTCGCGCGGGGGTTGCCGGTGCTGTGCGAGAAGCCGCTGGTGCCGGAGTCGGCCGGGGCGCTGCGCGTGGTGGAGGCGGAGGCGCGGCTCGGGCGGCGACTGGCTCAGGTCGGGTTCATGCGCCGGTACGACGCCGAGTACCAGCGCCTCAAGTCCCTACTGGACAGCCGTCGGCTGGGGCGCCCGCTGATGCTGCACTGCACGCACCGCAATGTGTCCTCGCCGCCGGGCTTCACCTCGGCGATGCTGGTGAACAGCTCCGTCTCGCACGAGATCGACGCGGCGCGCTGGCTCCTCAGCCAGGAGCTCACGGCGGTGACCGTGCTGCGCCCCCAGCCGTCCGCGAACGCTCCCGAAGGCCTGATCGATCCCCAGTTCGTCGTGTTCGAGACGTCGGGCGGCACTCTGGTCGACGTCGAGGTGTTCGTGAACTCCGGGTTCGGATACCAGGTGGGGTGCGAGGCGGTCTGCGAGTCGGGGACCGCGCGCATCGGCGACGAGCGCGGCATGTCCGTGACGACGGCGGGCGGCAGGCACGAGGAGGTCGCGCAGGACTATCTCGTCCGCTTCGCCGACGCCTACGACCGTGAGGTGCAGGCGTGGGTGGACGCCACCCGGGCCGGCCGGGTCACCGGTCCCGGCGTCTGGGACGGGTACGCGGCGTCCGCCGTCGCCGAGGCGGGCGTCCGGGCACTGGAGAACGGCGGCCGGGTGGCCGTCGAGCTGGCCCCGCGCCCGGACCTCTACGCCTGATCAGCCGCTGACGCTCGCGGCGCCCGTCTCGAGGTGGCCGGTGAACCGGCGCGACCGGCTCGCGCCGGAGCCGACCGTGATCGTGACGTCGACCGGCCGTCCTGGTACGCCACCACGTGGAAGCGGTCCGCCGTCGTCCGACGCCGCGCGCACGGCCACACTGTAACGACTTATCGCAACAGTGATAGTATCTAACAAACATGCTCCTCGGCGTCCCGTCGGCCCAGAAGCCGAACAGCCCGCCCGAAGACCCGCACCCGACACGAAGAGGCGACGACATGACCGCAGACACCCGGACCGGGACGGGCCCGCGTGACCGGTTTCGCGCGCAGGTACAGCAGGAGGTCAAGGCGGCGGCACTGCGCCAGCTGGCCGAGGGCGGCCCCGAAGCACTGTCGCTCAACGCGATCGCCAAGCAGCTGGGCATGACCGGGCCCGCGCTCTACCGCTACTTCGCCAACCGCGACAGCCTGCTCACCGAACTCGTCGTCGACGCCTATGGAGACCTGGCGTCGGCTCTCTCCCGTACCGCGGAGGCATGCACGGCGGACGCGGTCACCCGGCTGACCGAGCTGGTCCGCGCCTACCGGCGCTGGGCACTGGCCGAGCCGCACCGCTACCGCCTGCTCTTCAGGGCCCCGCTCCAGGGCTACGACGCCCAGTCCGCGAGCCTGGTCGAGGCCTCCCAGCCCGCCATGACCGTGCTCCTGGACGCGGTGAGCGCCCTCGCCGAGCCGGGCACGCGAGTCCCGGAAGACGCGGCCGCGGAGTTCCAGGCATGGCGGGAACGCCACGGCCTCGCGGACGTCTCGGAGGCGGTCGCCGTGCGCTCCACGATGCTGTGGGCCCATCTGCACGGTCTGGTCGGCCTGGAGATCGAGGGCAACTTCACCTCGATGGGCATCGATCCGTCCTTTCTCTACGAGGCCGAGGTGAAGGACTTCGTGCGCTTCCTCTGAGGCGGCGGGCGATCGGGCGACATTCCACGGCCCGAGGACTCGCACACATGACCCTCGAACAGGAGAATGAAGGCAGGATCCGAGTACGTCACGGGGACCTCAAGTCACGTACGGTGTCTACGACTTGACCCTGAACGACACCTACCGCATCGGGACCACTCGCCCGGTCCGGGAGGACTGCGGCATATACCAGAAGCACCACCGTATCGGGTGTTGCCAAATCCCTTACAGCGCGTCGCGGGCTGTGCGACAGTCGTAACGGTCCTTCCGTCAGCCTAGGTCGTACCGTTCCCGCATCGGAGTACGTCATGCCCTCCCATCTCTCTGCGGACCGCCCCGCCGCTCAGCCGCCCCGGCGCGGCACGGTCGACGCGCTCATCTCGCAGACGCGGCATCTGCGCGGTGAGGTGGACGCCGTACGGCGCGAGGCACCCGTCGACGACGAGGACGCGCAGGGACGCTGGCAACGCGCCCTGTGCAATCTGGCACTCCATCAACTGAACGACCTGGACGGGCACTTGGCGCAGCTGCGGGACGGCCCGCCGGCCGTGCCCGTCCAGTCCACGGACGCCCCCGCCACCCTGGCCGCGGCGACCGCACCCCGGCGCGGCTCGCTGCTGAGCCGGGTCGGCAGCGCTGAATGGAACCTGCTGACGGACGCGGCCAGTTGGTCCGGTGAGCTCTACCAGATCCTGGGCCGCGACGCCTCCGCTCCCCCGCTCACACTCGACGAACTCCCCTCACTGGTCCTGGACGAGGACCGCTCGATGCTGACGACGATGGTCACCGACTGCCTGATCGACGCCAAGCCCATCGACGGAGAGTTCCGCATCGTGCGCCCCGACGGCGGAGTGCGGACCGTGCACATGATGGGTGAGCCCGTCCTCGGCGCCGACGGCAGCACCGCCTCGATGTGGGCCGTGCTGCGCGATGTCAGCGAACTGCGCCGCAGCCAGCGGACGGTGGGTGAGACCCGTGAATCGCTCCAGCGTCAGCAGCACGTCGCCGAGACCGAGCACCGGCTCGCGGTCGAGCTCCAGGAGGCCGTGCTGCCGCCTTGGCGCGGCTCCCTGCGATTCCCGCGCCAAGGACCACGGGCCCTGGACGTGGCCGCCCACTATCTGCCGTCCTCGACCAGCGCGCTCATCGGCGGCAACTGGTACGACGCACTCGAACTCCCCGATGGGGAGACCCTGTTGAGCGTCGGCGATCTCACCGGCCACGGGGTCACCGTGACATCGGGCATGGCGATGCTGCTCGGTGCCCTGCGCGGCATGGCCGTGGCGGGCACCAGGCCGGGGCAGCTCCTGTCCTGGCTGAATCAACTGCTCGACGCCACCGTCCAGCCCGCCCTGGGCAGCGCCGTCTGCTGCCGCTATCAGCCCGAGACCCGCACCCTGAGCTGGGCGCAGGCAGGACACCCTGCCCCGCTGCTGTTCCGCGACGGGACGGGGCGTGCGCTGGCCGCACCGGACGGCGTACTGCTCGGAGCCACCTCCGGTGCCGTCTACGGGCAGGCCGAAGAGACCCTTCACGTGGGCGACCTGCTGCTCCTGCACACCGAGGGACTGGTGCCCCGGCGATCGGGGTCCCCTCACCCGGAGGCCGGGAGTCGGGGAGGAACAACGGCCGTCCGGAGCCTGCTCGACCTGGCCCCGCGCTTCGACGGGGCCCGAACGGCCCAGGACTGTGTACGGATGGTTGTCGAGGAGTTCGGCGATACCGAACGCGAGGACGACGCCTGCGTGCTCATCGCCCGGATCGGATCCTGACGCCGGAGACCGATGACACCGGTGCCCGATGACGGAGGAGGCCGACGACGGAGGAAGCTGGTCAGGATCGGCTTCGGCCGCTGAGGGCTGACGCCCTTGTCAGCCGAGCCGCGGCGGCACGCGTCGCGCTGCGACCACGCCCGGAACACCGACCCACGTAGGACACCGACCCCCGCAGGGGAGCAGGTCCCTCACGCCCGCGCGCTGTTGCCACCCCTGGGCTTCAACGCACCGTTCGGCAGCGCGAGTTTGATCTCCTCACGCAGATCGCTGATCTTCGGATAGCTGGAGTACTGCCCGGTGAGCCGGTACATCTCGCGCAAGCGGTCCCAGGTGCGATGGGAGGAGTTGGACCCCATCGACGTCAGGGCCAGTCGCGCGTAGCGGTCGGCCTGTTCGGGGTCGTCGGCGATGAAGCAGGCCGAGGCGAGGGAGATGTGGTCGAAGATCTTCGACCGCTCCCGGCCCGACTCCCGCAGCTTCAGCGCCTCCTTGGCGTGACGCTGCGCGGTGGCCGCCGCGGCCGGCTCGTGCTCGGCGAGGGTGCGGTAGGCGAGAGCCTGCATGCCGTGCATGTCGGCCTCGTCGAACAACTGCATCCAGCTGGGTGGCGGTACGTCACCGCGGTCGGAGACGAACAGGTCCTCCGCCACACCGAGGGTGCGCCGCATGGCCTGGCCCTTGCCCATGGAGGCCTGCGCCCAGGCCTCGATGGTGTGGAGCATGGCGCGCGTGCGGGGCAGCACCTCCTCGCCGGAACCGGACTTGGCGAGCTTCATCAGGTCGAGCGCGTCGTCGGGCCGGCCCAGGTGCACCATCTGGCGAGCCGCTCGGGAGAGCGCCTCCCCCGCGCGGGGCCGGTCACCGCCTTCTCGGGCCGCGTGGGCGGCGATGACGAAGTACTTCTGAGCCGTGGGCTCCAGGCCGACGTCGTGCGACATCCAGCCCGCGAGGACGGCGAGGTTGGCGGCGACGCCCCACAGGCGCCGCTGGAGATGGTCGGGGTGCCGGTAGGAGAGCATGCCTCCCACTTCATTGAGCTGGCCCACCACGGCCTTGCGTTGCAGCCCGCCACCGCGGGCCGCGTCCCAGGCTCGGAACACCTCGACGGAGCGCTCCAGTTCCTCGATCTCCTGCGACCCGATGGGGGCGGCCTCATAGCGGTCGAACCCGGCGGGGTCGGCGTGCAGGGGGTCCTCGAACTGCGGAGCGTCGGCCGCGAGGGCCGGGTCGTTGCGAAGCCAGTCGTGCATGGCAGGGCTGAGTGCGGAGCCCGCGGCGAGCGCGGCACCCGCGCCCACCAAGCCGCGTCGGTTGAGCATGAGGTCCATTCCCGTGAATTCGGTGAGGACCGCGGCGGTTCGGTCGGGCGCCCACGGCATGCCATCGGGATGTTCGACACTCCCGTCGCCTTGCCGTTTCCCCGTACGCCCGTGCCTGACCAGACCGAGGTCCTCGATGGTCACGACACGGCCGAGACGCTCGGTGAACAGAGCCGCCAGCACCCTCGGCACCGGATCGCGCGGGATCTCTCCCATGTCGATCCACCGCCGCACCCGCGAGGTGTCGGTCGCCAGCTGGGGGTGGCCCATGGCCGCCGCCTGCCGATTGACCAGCCTCGCGAGCTCGCCCTTGGACCAGCCGGCCAGGCCGAACAGGTCCGCCAGGCGGGTGTTGGGTTGTCCGTTCACGTCAAGCCCCCAGGTTCTCGGCTGATTTCGACAGTAACCGCCTGTCAGTTGCTGAGCGACTATTCGCCAGGGTTCGCCAGGGTGCGCCAGATGGTGTGCCAGTGGACGCCGGGTGTCAGGTAGGAACGCGCCACCCCGACCCGGTTGCCAGGGACATTCCCCAGGATGAGCCAGGGCGGCCGGGGCGGGCAGCGCGGCAACTTGCAGGCACACGAAGGGATCTGTTTCGCCCATGTACACAGCATCGTCCTCCGTGTCCGCTCCGCCCCGGTCGTTGCACCCCCGCCCGGTGGGCAGCGGCCCCTACCTCGACCCCGCGCGTCAGGCGGCCCCCGTGCTCGGTGCCGGCCGGACGCGGCGCGTGCCGGGGCTCGGCACTCAACCGCTCAGCGGGAGACTCGACTTGTCCGGCCCTCAGGGCGCCCAGCTGCGCACGGCGATCGCGTCGGTGCACCGGATCTGTCCGGAGTTCGCTCCGGTCCAGGTGCTGCGCCGCAGCGGACGCTCCGTACTCCTCGTCGGCACGACGGGGCGCAGTACGGCCGTCGCCAAGTGTTTACTGGACCACTCCCCCGTCTGGGCCGAGCGGATCCGGCATGAAATAGCGGCCTACCGCTCGTTCGTCCGGCACCGCCCGCCGGTTCGGGTGCCCCGGTTGATCGCAGCGGATCCGGACAACTGCACTCTGGTGATCGAGCGCATGCCGGGCCGGGTGGCCGCGCTCCACCGGCATCCGGCCGAGGCCCCGCCCCGCGCGGACATCCGCGCCGCGCTGGGCGCCATCTGCCGGCTGAACGCGTGGCGGCCGCCGGCGGGGACCTTCAACGCCCCGCTGGACTACGCCGAACGGATCTCCCGCTTCCATGAGCTGGGGTTGCTCACGGACCGGGACATGGGTGATCTGCAGAAGCTGGTGCACGGCATCGCGGCTTCGTCCGGCCGCCAGGGCATGGGCCAGTTCTGCCACGGCGACGCCCTCCTGTCGAACGTCCTTCTCTCACCGGCCGGTCCAGTGCTGGTGGATTGGGAGCACGCGGGGTGGTATCTGCCGGGCTACGACCTGGCGACGCTGTGGGCGGTCCTCGGTGACGCTCCCGTGGCGCGCCGTCAGATCAGTCAGCTCGCACAGTCGGCCGGCCCGGCCGCACGGGACGCCTTCCTGGTGAACCTGATGATCGTACTGACCCGGGAGATCCGTACGTACGAGACGGCCGTGCAGCGTTCCCTGCACGACGCGGCCCCGGCGGCACCGGGCCCGGCCCACCCGGCTGCCGCGCCGTCCGGCGAGGAACAGCGGCTGCTGCTGAGGCGGCTGCACGACGACTGCCAAATGGCCCGGCGGGCCGTTCGCGCGGCGGTCGGAACTCGCTGAAGGGGACGGAGGTCCGCGGTGGCGCCGAGACACCGGCGCACCGTGGACCTCCGTCATGTCCGGGCACCGCCGTTCGGAGGCATTGGTCCACTCCACTGACGCCTCGCAGGCCGGGAGGCCACCGCCACGAAACCCCCTTCGCCCCGCCCTGACATGGGAAATCGCCTGCCTCTGGGCATGATTGACGGATCGTCGGAGAGCCGATAGCACTGACGCGTTCGGCCCTCGCACGCCCCACCGCGCCCGACCGTCCCAGGAGGCTGCATTGCACTGGTCCGTCACCGAACCCAAGGGCACCACCGGGCACAGACGCGCGCGCAGGACCGCGGGAGCCGTCGCCTCGGCGGCGCTGCTGCTGCCCCTGCTCGGCGCGGCCCCTTCGAGCTCCGCCGGGGATCCTCCCGCGACCGGGTTGCAGCGGGCCTTCGCCGCCGCGGCCACCGAATACCGGGTACCGCAGAGCGTGTTGCTCGCGGTGTCCTATCTGCAGTCCCGCTGGGACGCGCACGCCGGTGCCCCGAGCGTCAGCGGCGGCTACGGTCCGATGCACCTGACCGACGCCCGGACGGCGATCGCCGGAGCTCCACACCACGGCGACGGCACGGAGGACGCCCGCGGCGACAGCTCGCGCCCCGCCCTGCTGCCCGACACGAAGGCGCCGGCGGACTCCGAACTCCCGGCCCGGCTCAAGACGTTGACGAAGGCGGCCGACCTCACCGGCCTGCCTGCGGAGCGGCTGCGCACCGACGCGGCGGCGAACGTCGCGGGCGGCGCCGCACTCCTCGCCGCCGCACAGCGGGACCTCGGCGAGCCCCTGAGCGACGACGCCGCCGACTGGTACGGGGCGGTGGCGCGTTTCTCGGGAGCGGACGACATCGCCACCGCGGCGACCTACGCCGACGACGTGTACGAGGTACTGCGGGCCGGTGAGGAACGCACCACCGACGCCGGTCAGCGGGTGAAGCTCGCCGCCCAGCCCGGGCTGAGCCCCGACACCGCGCCGCTCGGCGGCGCGGGACTGCGGACGGCCTCCGCCGAGGGCACGGAGTGCCCGAGGACGGTGTCCTGCGAATGGATCCCGGCCCCGTACGAGGAGTTCGGCGAGGGCGACTACGGCAACCACGACCTGGGCGACCGGCCCGTCGCGCAGAGCATCAAGTACATCGTCATCCATGACACGGAAGGGACCTGGGACGGTGTGCTGAACCTCGTCCAGGACCCGACCTATGTGTCGTGGAACTACACCCTGCGGTCGACCGACGGGCACATCGCCCAGCATGTGAAAGCCAAGGACGTGGCCTGGCACGCGGGCAACTGGTACATCAACGCGAAGTCGATCGGCCTGGAGCACGAGGGCTTCCTCGCCGCGCCCGATGCCTGGTACACCGAGGAGATGTACCGGGCGTCGGCGCGCCTGGTGAGGTACCTCTCCAGGAAGTACGACATCCCGCTGGACCGGCAGCACATCCTCGGGCACGACAATGTGCCGGGCCCCACGACCTCCACGATTCCGGGCATGCACACCGACCCGGGCCCGTACTGGGACTGGCAGCACTACTTCACCCTCCTCGGGCACCCCTTCCACCGCACGCTCGGCAAGGGAGGCGGCCTGCTGACCGTCCTGCCCGACTTCGACGCGAACCAGCCGGTGTACACGGGCTGCGTCGCCAAGGGCGAGCCCTGCGCCGCGCACGGCTCCAGCGAGGTACGGCTCTACTCCCAGCCGGACGAGAGCTCGCCGCTCGTCCGGGACATCGGCCTGTACCCGAAGGGCGACGCCTCGACGACCGGCGTGAACGACGTCGGCTCGCGCGTGTCCACCGGACAGCGGTACGCGCTCGCCGGACGGGACGGCGACTGGACGGCGATCTGGTACCTGGGCGAGAAGGCCTGGTTCAAGAACCCGAGGAAGCAGCCGACGGCGGTGAGCGCGTCGGGTCTCGCCGTGACGCCCAAGGAGGGTCTGGCGGAGGTCCCCGTGTACGGAAGGGCGTACCCGGAGAAGGAGGCGTACCCGGCGGGCGTGCCCGTCCAGACCGTCTCGCCCCTGCCGTACAAGGTGCTCACGGGCCAGCGGTACGCGGCCGGTGACAAGGTGCCCGGCGAGTACTTCTACGCGCCGACCTTCGACACGACACCGCACAAGGTCGTGATCGGTACGGATCAGTACTACGAGATCCAGTTCGGGCACCGGGTGGCGTTCGTGCGGGCCGCGGACGTGGACCTGGTTCATTAGCACATCCGGTGGTCCGGGGCCGGGTCCGCGCGGAGCGGGCCCGGTTTCCGCCCGTCGGTGATGACAATGACACGGGCAATCGACCAGGGAAAGTGCCGCCGAGAACAGGTTCGACCGCTGTAGGGCCAGTTAACGACATGTAACCGCGCCCCCGGTTTCCGTGCGGTGGGATGGGCCGAATCACGGTAATCGGCACATCTGGGGCGGGCATGGGCGACTTTGTCAAAGAGACTTCAACGCGGCCCGCCGATGTGGCGGACCAACGGCGATGCCGGTGCGGTGGCGAACCGCGCGACGGCGCACCGGCGGGCGCCGAGGAAAGGTTTCGGGGTCTGCTGGAGGCGGCACCGGACGCCATGGTCATCGTCGACGACACCGGCGTCATCAGACTCGTCAACGCCCAGACCGAAGCCCTCTTCGGATACCAGCGCGAGGAACTCCTCGGCCACCCGGTCGAACTCCTCGTACCCGGCCGCTTCCGCGCCCACCACCACCGTCACCGCGACGGCTACGCCGACAACCGCCAGGTCCGCCCGATGGGCGCGGAACTCGAACTCCACGGCCTGCGCAAGGACGGCATCGAATTCCCCGTCGAGATCAGTCTCAGCCCGCTCGAAACGGCCGACGGTCTCCTCGTCTCCGCCGCCGTCCGCGACGTCAGCGACCGCAAGGCCGCCGAGGAAAGGTTCCGGGGTCTGCTGGAGGCGGCACCGGACGCCATGGTCATCGTCGACGACACCGGCGTCATCAGACTCGTCAACGCCCAGACCGAAGCCCTCTTCGGATACCAGCGCGAGGAACTCCTCGGCCACCCGGTCGAACTCCTCGTACCCGGCCGCTTCCGCGCCCACCACCACCGTCACCGCGACGGCTACGCCGACAACCGCCAGGTCCGCCCGATGGGCGCGGAACTCGAACTCCACGGCCTGCGCAAGGACGGCACCGAATTCCCCGTCGAGATCAGTCTCAGCCCGCTCGAAACGGCCGACGGTCTCCTCGTCTCCGCCGCCGTCCGCGACGTCAGCGACCGCAAGCGCGCCGAGGCCCGGATCAACGAACTGGCCGGGCTGGTGGAGTCCTCACAGGACGCGATCCTCGCCAAGACCCTGGACGGCCACATCACGTACTGGAACGCGGCGGCCCAGCGGCTCTACGGATACACGCGGGCCGAGGTGATGGGCAAGCACGTGTCGCTGCTCGCCACCACCGAGCGGCGGGCCGAGATCGACAGCCTGCTGGACCGGCTGCGCAGCGGTGAGAAGGTCGAGCACTTCGAGACGCTGCGACTGACCCGCTCGGGCTCCTTGCTGGACGTGGACATCACCCTGTGGCCCACCCGCGAGCCGGACGGCTCGGTCATCGGTGCCTGCGCCATCGTCCGGGACATCAGCGACCGCAAGAAGGCCGAGGCGGAGCTGACCTTCCTCTATGAGCAGCAGCGGCACATCGCCCTCACGCTCCAGCGCAGCCTCATGGGCACCCCGCCCGCCATTCCCGGTCTGACCACCGCGAGCCGCTACCGGCCCGCCACGCAGGGAGCCGGGGTGGGCGGCGACTGGTTCGATCTGATCCCGCTGGGAGCCGGCCGGGTCGGTGTCCTGATCGGCGATGTGATGGGCCGCGGTCTGGACGCCGCCGCCGTAATGGGTCAGTTGCGGTCGGCCGCGCACGCCCTGGCCAAGACCGGTATGCAGCCCCGCCAGCTGATGCAGGCCCTGGAGGCCGTCGTCGGCGACCTGGACGTCCCCGACCAGCTCGTGACCTGCTGCTATCTGGTGATCTCCGCCGACGCGGGCGAGGTGACGGTCTGCTCCGCCGGGCATCTGCCGACGCTGGTGGCCACACCCGGCGCCGTTGCCCGGCCGCTCCCCGCACCCGTGAACGCGCCCCTCGGTGTCGGCGACGTCCTCTACGAGCAGGTGACCTCGGTGATACCGGCGGGGGCGACGCTCGTCCTGTACACCGACGGTCTCATCGAGACGCCCGGCAGTGACATCGAGGACCAGCTCGCCCAGCTCACCGCGACGCTCGGGGACCTGTTCACCACCGCGCCCGATCTGGAGGAGGCCGCCGACCATGTACTGACGGCCCTGCTGCCGGACGCCGACGGGCACAACGACGATGTCACCCTGCTGCTCACCCGACTGCCCGACGGGCCCCTCGCCACCATCAGCACCGACCTGCCCGCGGCTCCCGAATCGGTGCCGGAGGGCCGCGCCTTCCTCGGCAAGGCCATGACCTCATGGGACTGCGGGCCCGCCGCGGACGACGCCCGGCTCCTCCTCTCCGAGATCCTCACCAACGCCGTCCAGCACGCCCAGGGACCCATCGGTCTGCATCTGTGCCGCACCGCCACCGATCTGACCGTGGAGGTCAGCGATCACAGCCCGCATCTGCCACAGCCGCGGACGGCGACCGAGGACGAGGAGTCGGGACGGGGCCTGATCCTGGTCCGCACGCTCGCCGACGACTGGGGCGTACGTCCCACCGACGCGGGCAAGACCACGTGGTTCACCCTCAAACTGTGACGCCGGGACAGGCGTTCGGCCTCAGCCCTGCTGGAAGAGTTCCGCCGGGAGCGGCTTGAGCAAGGCGTACAGGTCGTCCGTGATCGGACGGTCCCAGGCGGCGATGGTCACCAGGACGTTGTCGCTGCGGTCGAACTGGACGCAGGAGATACGGGTCTCGGAGAGCTTCAGCCGGCGCACGATCAGCAGGTTGTCGCCCTGCATCACCGGCATGTCCTCGGTGCCGGTGACCGTGCACTCCTCGTCGTTCTCCAGCGCGATCAGCAGCTGGGCCACCTCGAAGGGGACCTCGCCCTCGGCGACGTCACGGGCCGGCGAGCCCTCCGGCAGGTTGCCGATGATCATCGCGGGACCGCGGCCGCCGAAGAGGTCGTAGCGCAGGAAGACACCCTGGCAGCTGCCGTCGGGAGCGGGCAGCAGGCCCGCGCCGAGATTGCCGGGCCAGTCGCCCGGATCCATGGCCAGAACGTCGAAGTCGGGCCCGGCGGGCGTAGCGCTGCGGCGGCGGAGGAAGGACATGCCGCAATGGTACGTGCACGGGCGCGTGCCAGGCCCCGCGGGCGCCGACCGCGGGCGGGCCGGGAGACCGGCCCGCCCGCGGTCAGGAAGTGGCCAGTTCCCCCAGCGCCGCCGCCAGCCCTCTGCGGTCCGTGCCGACCTTGCGGTAGACCGCCGACAGGAGCCGCGCGACCGCGTGCTCGTCGATGTTCAGTTCCTCCGCGATCTGGGCCGGCGTCCGGTCCCGCGCGGTGAGTGCGGCGGCGGTGCGCTCGCGGGCGGTCAGGGTGTCCGTCTCGGCGCTGTGCAGGCGTCGCGGCCGCAGCCCCGCCGCCGCCAGCTCGTCGCGGGCCTCTTCGATCAGCCCGTCGGCACCGCACTGGACGGCCGCGTCGAGGCCGCGGTAGAGGTGTTCGGCGGCTTCCTTGGGGCGTCCGGCGCGGCGCAGTTCGGTGCCCAGGGCGACCAGGGCACAGGCCAGTTCGTAGGCGGCCGGGGAGCGCTCCAGATGGCTGACGGACTCTTCGAGGAGTTCGACGCGGTCCGGGCCCGGGGAGACCGCGGCGGCGGCGCGCAGGGCCTGGCCGATCGCGGAGGGGGTGCCGTACTGGCGGGCGCGGTTCACCGCTTCGAGTGCCGTGCCGATGGCGCGCTCCGGGGTGTCGTGGCTCTCGGCGCGGGCGAGGTGGAGCTGCCAGGGGCACCATGCGGGGTTGCGCATGCCGCGCGGGTCGAGACGGCGGCCGGCGGACGCGAGCTCGATGGCGGCGTCCTTGGTGAGGCCGCGGGCGAGCAGGAGTTCGCCGTACACGGTCTGGGCGTCCGGGAAGGTCACGGCGGCCGGGAAAGGCGCGCAGAACGCGTACTCCTCGCCGGTCCGCGCGGCCTCCTCGACCCTGCCGCGGGCGAGGAGGACCTGGATGAGGGTGCCCACCGCGTACCAGTGGACGGGGGTACCGGGTCCGACGCGCTCGGCGAGCCTGAGGCCGGCGCGGACGAAGTCCTCGGCTTCGGCGAGACGGCCGCGGCGGAAGCGCACGTAACCGAGGATCGTGTAGCCGAAGGAGAGGTGGGCTCCGTGCCAGCCCTGGGCTTCGAAGTCGGCGATTCCGGTGGCGAAGAGTTCCTCGGTGCGGCCCGGCCGGTCGGCGTACATGAAGGTCATGGCGACCAGGACCGGGACCTCGAAGCCGCGGTCGGCCTCGGCCCAGCCGAGGCCGCCGGCCAGGGCCCGTTCGGCGTGGTGCAGGGCGATGTGGGCGGGTTCGCCGCGCAGGGTGGCGTCCCAGGCGCGCAGCCCGATGACATAGCGCTCGGTGAGGTCGTGGCCGGTGAGCCGGTCGGCGAGGCGGGCCAGCCGGCGGGAGCGGACGGGCGAGTCGGGTTCGTCGGCGCGGAAGGCGTCCCACATGAACTGCTCGGACTGCATGCGCAGCCGGACCCGGGCGTCGCCGGTGACCGGGATCTCGCGCGCGAGGGTCTCGGAGGCCTCGGCGAGGCGGTCACTGTGCGCGAGAACCTGGGAGAGGCGGTAGACGATGTTGTGGCGCAGCTCCGGGTCGGTGATGGGCTCCTCGAGGGCGGCGCGCAGGTGGTTGACCGTGGTCGCCGGTTCGGTGAGCAGGGACGCGCAGCCCAGTTCGTACAAAACGGCGGCGCGGTCCTCGAAGGGCGGCGGTTCGCGCAGGGCGCGGGCGAGGTAGCGGCGGGCCGCGTCGGGGGCTCCGGCGCGCTGGGTCTCGCGGGCCGCGGCGCGCAGCTGCTGGACGATCCAGCTGTCGCCGTCGGGGTGGGTCTCCATGAGGTGACGGGCGGCGGCGGCCGGACCGAGGCCTTCGTTGATCACACACCAGGCGGCCTGGCCGTGCAGGGCGACGCGGACGCTGCCGGGGATGTCGCGGTAGACGGCGGTGGCGATCAGCGGGTGGACGAATTCGAGGGGGTCGGCTCCGGTGAGGATGCGGGCGGTACGCAGGGCGTCCGCCGCGTCGGCGGCTTCCTCGGAGCCGAGGCCCGCGACGGCGGCGGCGAGCGTCGGATGGATCTCCGTGCCGAGTACGGCGCAGGCCCAGGCGAAGCGGACGGTCGCGGTGCCGAGGCGTTCGAGGCGGGCGATCAGGCCGCTGCCCTTGACGGCGGCGGCGAGGTCGCGCAGGAGGTGCGCTCCGTCCTCGGTCGGGGTGAGGCCGCGGTCACGGACCTTGGCGGTCAGCTCGACGGCTTCGAAGGGGTTGCCCGCGGTGACCGCCCAGCACTCGCGGCAGAACGCGTCGTCGGCCTGGGTGCCGAGGTCCTCGCGGACGAGCCGGGCGACGGCCGCCGCGCTGAGCGGTTCGAGGCCGAGGGGGCGCTGTCCCGCGCGTCCGGGCAGACCTCTGAACGCCTCGGCGTGTTCGGGGAGTTCATCGGGGCGGTAGGCGACGACGAGCAGCAGCGGGAGTTGTTCGGCGCGTGGCGCGAACGCGGCGAGCCAGCTGAGGGATTCGGCGTCGGCCCAGTGCGCGTCGTCCAGGACGAGCACCATCGGGGCGCGCTGCACGGCGAGGTGGGTGAGCACCCAGTCGAGGCCGGCGCGCAGGCCCTGCTGGTCGGGCGGGGCACCCTCGGACGGCGCGCAGAGGCCGAGCGCGGGACCGACGATCGCGTACCAACTGCCCAGGGACGCGCGGAGTTCGGCCTCGGAGAAACCCGCGAGCTGCGGCTGCAGGAGCTGACGGGCGACATGGAAGGCGACACGCTGCTCCTGCTCTCCGCCGCGCGCGCTCAGCACGGTGCAGCCCTTGGCGGCGGAGCGCCTGCGGACTTCCGTGAGGACGGTCGTCTTGCCGATTCCGGCGCGTCCGGCGAAGGCGAGGAGCGCGCCGCGGGAGCGGCCCGGTGGTTCGCCGACTTCCCGGCGCAGGCCGACGAGGTCGCTCAACGCCTCGTCGACGGCGGACAGTTCACTCTCGCGCTCGAAGAGCGTCCGACGGCTGCGCAGGCTGCGTTGCCCCATGATCACCCCCTGTCACGATCGCACGTCCGCGCGGGGAGCGGATGCGCACCGTGACCTCCAGGCACCTCAGCGTACGCCCCGATCATCCACGGGGCAGCCCGTTCGAGCGCTCCTGGTCAGAACGTCGTCATGACAGCGTGTCCGCGAAGGACCGGCCGGTGACGGGCTGCTCGGGCACGGCGCGTCGAACCACCGCCCCTCCCCGCTCGGGGGCGGGGCGGGAGGGCCCGGCGGTCGTCGGTTCAGGTCAGGTCGAACTCGCCCTCGCGGGCTCCCGATACGAACGCCCCCCACTCCGCGGGTGTGAAGATCAAGGAAGGGCTCTGCGGGCGGCCACTGTTGCGCATCGCGATGAAACCCTCGACAAAAGCGATCTGGACGTCCCCCCGCCCTCGGCTGCTGGACTGCCATTCGGCCTTGCTGAGGTCCAGCTCAGGCTTGTCCCAGCCCGCGAACGGGTGTTGCTCGATGGTGCTTTCGGCCACGTCCGTGCTCCTCCCGGTTCGTCGTCCGCGGCCAGCCTAGCGATCGGTCCCGGTGGCGGACAGGCCACGTGAGGGGGACGGCCTCAGGAGGCGGGCGGCGCGGCGCCGACCAGCCACATGGAGAAGAACTGGGATCCGCCGCCGTAGGCGTGGCCGAGCACCCTGCGAGCCCCGTCGACCTGGTGCTCTCCGGCCTGGCCGCGCACCTGGAGTGCCGCTTCGGCGAAGCGGATCATGCCGGAGGCGCCGATCGGATTGGTGGAGAGGACCCCGCCCGACATGTTGACGGGGAGATCGCCCTCCAGTTCGGTCACCCCCGACTCGGTGAGCTTCCACCCCTCGCCCTCCTCGGCGAAGCCGAGGTTCTCCAGCCACATCGGCTCGTACCAGGAGAAGGGCACGTACATCTCGACGGCGTCGATGTCGCGGCGGGGATCGGCTATGCCCGCCTGGCGGTACACGTCCGCCGCGCAGTCCTTGCCGGCCTGCGGGGACACGAAGTCCTTGCCGGCGAAGAGGGTCGGTTCGCTGCGCATCGCGCCGCCGTGCAGCCAGGCGGGCGGGCGCGGTGAACGGGCCGCTCCCGCGCGGTCGGTGAGGATCATCGCGCAGGCTCCGTCGGAGGAGGGGCAGGTCTCCGAGTAGCGGATCGGGTCCCACAGCATGGGCGAGGCCTGGACCTTCTCCAGGGTGATGTCGTGCTCGTGGAGGTGCGCGTAGGGGTTCTTCAGCGCGTTGCGCCGGTCCTTGTACGCGACGAGCGAGCCGACGGTGTCGGGAGCGCCGGTGCGCCGCATGTAGGCGCGCACATGCGGTGCGAAGAAGCCGCCGGCGCCGGCGAGCAGCGGCTGCTGGAAGGGGATGGGCAGGGACAGGCCCCACATGGCGTTGGACTCGGACTGCTTCTCGTAGGCCAGGGTCAGGACGGTGCCGTGGACCCGGCCCGCGACGAGGTTCGTGGCGACGAGGGCCGTGGACCCGCCGACCGAGCCCGCCGTGTGCACCCGCAGCATCGGTTTGCCGACGGCGCCGAGCGCGTCGGCGAGGTACAGCTCGGGCATCATGACGCCCTCGAAGAAGTCGGGCGCCTTGCCGATGACCACGGCGTCGATGTCGGACCACGTCAACTCGGCGTCTTCCAGCGCTCGTTGCGCGGCCTCGCGGACGAGTCCCGCGATGGACACGTCCCGCCGCGCCGCCACGTGCTTGGTCTGGCCGATGCCTACGACGGCCACGGGCTCCTTGCTCATCGGGCATCCCCTTCGAGTACGGCGACCAGGTTCTGTTGGAGGCAGGGGCCCGAGGTCGCGTGGGCGAGCGCCCGGTCGGACTCCCCGCGGTGGACGCGAGCGGCGGCCTCGCCGATTCGGATGAGTCCGGCCGCCATGATCGGGTTGGCGGCGAGCGCGCCACCCGACGGGTTGACGCACACGCTGTCGTCGAGCCGCAGCGCCTTGCGCAGGATCACTTCCTGGGAGGTGAAGGGGGCGTGCAACTCGGCTGTGTCGACGGGGAGTTCGAAGGCTCCGGCTCGTTCGGCTGCCAGTCGGGCGGACGGCGAATCGGTCAGGTCGCGGACGCCGAGCGAGTGTGCCTCGATGCGGTGGTCGATGCCCCGGATCCAGGCGGGCCGCTCGCACAGGTCACGCGCCCGGTCGCCCGCGGCGAGGATCACGGCGGCGGCGCCGTCGCCGATGGGCGGGCAGTCGCCGGTACGCAGGGGGCGTACGAGATAGTCGCCCTGCGGCACCGAACCCCTCAGCTGGGCATGGGTGTTGGCCGTCGCAGAGGCGCGGCTGCGGGCGGCGACCGAGGCGAGCGCCAGTTCGTCGGTGTCGCCAGCGTCGATGAGCGCCTGTGCCTGGAGCGCGGCGAGGGCGACCGAGTCGGGCCACAGCGGGGCCAGGTAGTACGGGTCCAGCTGCCGGGTCAGCACGTCGCGCACGGAACCGGGCGACGACTTGCCGTAGGCGTACACGAGCGCGGTGTCGGCGTCGCCGGTCAGCAGTTTGGTCCACGCCTCGTACAGCGCCCAGGCGCCGTCCATCTCGACGTGCGACTCGGAGATCGGCGGCCAGGCGCCGACGCCGTCGAGCGCCATGGTGAAGGAGAAGGCGCGGCCCGCGAGGTAGTCCGTGGAGCCGGAGCAGGTGAAGCCGATGTCGCTGGTCTGCAGGCCCGTCCGGTCGAGGACGCCGTGCAGGACCGGGATGAGCATCTCGACCTCGGAGAGCTCGTCGGAGGTGCGCCGGTGATCGGTCTGCCCGAACGCGACGACGGCGATGTCCCTGATGGGCCGCATCTACAGCATCTCCTTGTACGTCTCGTAGTCCGCGTCGGGTTCCCCGGTGGGCCGGTAGTGGTCCGGATGGCGGCCGCCCTCCGTCCACACGGGCTCCACGCGCAGGCCCATCCGGACCTCGTCGTAGGGGATGCCGCCGATCCGGCCGTGCAGCGCGAGGCCGGCTCCGTCGAGGGCGATGTGCGCGTAGACGTAGGGCACTTCGATGTCGACGTTCTTCGCCTTGATGTTGACGATGCAGTACGTGGTGACGGTGCCGCGCGGTCCGACCTCGACCTGTTCGGAGGTGGCCACGCCGCAGGTGGGGCACGCTCCCTTGGGCGGGACGTACACCTTGTGGCAGGACGGGCAGCGTTCGCCGACGGTCCGCCGCCCGGCGAGGCTCGCGATGTAGGCGGACTGGGCGCGGCCCGGCGAGTAGACGTAGTCGAGCCGTGCGGGGGCGACGATTCCGGTGA
The DNA here is from genome assembly GCF_053599975.1 of Streptomyces sp. NPDC005141. Classification (NCBI taxonomy): domain Bacteria; kingdom Bacillati; phylum Actinomycetota; class Actinomycetes; order Kitasatosporales; family Streptomycetaceae; genus Streptomyces; species Streptomyces sp. NPDC005141. Next base: position 218,502 of record NZ_JBSFYW010000004.1, read on the forward strand.
CCATGTCCTCGAACCGGCCGTCGTGGCCCGTGAGTTCGCCCACCGCGCCGTCGTGGGGCTCGAAGCAGGCGATGTCGGTGATCGCGCCGGAGCGTTCGCGGGCCCAGCGGACGCGGACGCGCATCCCGGTGCGAACGGCGTCGGGGCCGGGGGCGTCGAGGGCGTGCAGCAGGCCGGTGTCGGCTCCGTCGAGCTGGACCAGGACCCAGGCGAAGGGTGTGTCGAGGGGCTGGCCGCGGCGGGGTTCGTGGTTCCAGGCCCAGGTCGTGACGGTCCCGGTGGGGGCGACCTCGACGAGGTCGCGTATCTCCTCGGCGGTGACGGGGTCGTACTCGACGGGCGGGACGAGTGTGCGGCCGTCGGCGGTCCGTACCCCGAGGACGACCTGCTCGCGCAGGCCCGTGAGGAAGGCGCTCTGCACGGGTCCGAGCGAGCGGGTGAAGGGGAATTCGACGACGAGGGGGGCTTTGAGGACTTCGGGCATCCCGGATCTCTCCTTCCGAGGGCCGGACGCGCCGCGTCCGCGGAGCGGGTCGGACACGTCCGGGCGCGGGCACGTGGGTCAGGCGCGCCGGTAGACCGGCGGGCGCTTCTCGGCGAAGGCCCGGGAGCCCTCCTTGGCGTCGGCGGTGTCGAAGACCGGCCAGCCGCGCCGCAGTTCGGCTGCCAGGCCGTCGGTCTCGGTCAGTTCGGCGGTCTCGTAGACGGACGCCTTGACGGCCTCGACGGCGAGCGGGCCGCAGTCGTTGATCTGCTCGGCGACGGCGAGGGCCTTGTCGAGCGCGGTGCCGTCGGGCACGACATGGCCGATCAGGCCGATCCCCGCGGCCTCTTCGGCGGAGTACGGGCGTCCCGTGAGGAGCATTTCGAGGGCGTGGGTGCGCGGGATCTGGCGTTGCAGCCGGACCGTCGAGCCACCGATCGGGAAGAGTCCGCGCCTGACCTCGAAGAGCCCGAAGGTCGCGGAGGCTCCGGCGACCCGGATGTCGGTGCCCTGGAGGATCTCGGTGCCGCCCGCGACGCAGTACCCCTCGACGGCCGCGATCACCGGTTTGCGGGGGCGGTGGTGGCGCAGCATGGCCTTCCAGTGCAGATCGGGGTCGGCCTTGAGCCGGTCCCGGTACTGCTCGCCCTCCATGCCCTTTCCGGCCAGCGCCTTGAGGTCCATCCCGGCGCAGAAGGCACCGCCCGCGCCGGTGAGCACGATCGAGCGGATCGCGTCGTCCTCGTCGGCCTCGACCCAGCCGTCGTACAGACCGACCAGCATCGGCAGCGAGAGCGCGTTCTTGGCCTCGGGCCTGTTGAGCGTGAGCACCAGTGTGGCGCCTTCGCGCTGCACGGTGAGGTGTTCCGTTCCACCCATTGCCGTCCTCCCGTCTCAGGAACGAGAACAGGTTGCAGGAGGCGTCGAGCCAGTACAAGGGTTTTCTGACAGACAGTCAGATTTCTTGTGCCGGGGCCCTTCCCAGTTGGGTCGGGCTTTGCTCTGATGACCGTCGGGCCCGGGGCGGACACGCCCCGGGGCGCCCGGCCACGGACGTGCACGGTCAGGAGGAACGGTGGAGTACAACCTTGCCGACCTGTTCGAGTCGGTCGTCGACGTGGTCCCGGACCGCGAGGCACTCGTGTACATCGACCACCCCGGCACGGGCGCGGAGCGCCGCCTGACGTACGCCCAGCTGGACGCGGCGGCGAACCGCGTCGCGCACCACCTGATCGACAGCGGGATCCGCCCGGGCGAGCACCTCGGCCTCCACCTCTACAACGGCATCGAGTACGTCCAGACCGTGCTGGCCTGCCTGAAGGCGCGTCTCGTACCGGTCAACGTCAACTACCGCTATGTGGAAGAAGAGTTGGCCTACCTCTACCAGGACGCGGATCTGGCGGCACTGGTCTTCGACGCGGAGTTCACCGAGCGGGTGGCGGCGGCGCGGCCACGCGCCCCGCGGCTGCGGCACCTCGTCCGGGTGGGCACCCCGGCGTCGGGAGCGGTCGCGCCGGACGTGGTGGATTTCGCCGACGCCGAGACGTCGGGCGCGTCCGGGCGCGGCTTCTCCGCACGTTCCGCCGACGACCAGTTCATCATCTACACCGGCGGCACGACGGGGATGCCCAAGGGAGTGATGTGGCGGCAGGAGGACCTGTTCTTCGCCGGCCTGGGCGGGGGCGCGCCGACCGGCGATCCGGTCACGCGGCCGGAGGAGCTCGCCGAGCGCGTCGCGGCCGGCGGGGCGGGGATCACCTTCTTCCCCACTCCCCCGCTGATGCACGGCACCTCGACGCTCACCGCGTTCATCGCCTTCAACTTCGGCCAACGTGTGGTCATCCACCGCAAGTTCGCGCCCGAGGAGGTCCTGCGGACGATCGAGAAGGAGCAGGTGACCAGCGTGTCGCTGGTCGGCGACGCGATGCTGCGACCACTGATCGACGCGCTGAACGGTCCCTTGAAGGGCACGGACTGTTCCGCCCTGTTCAGCGTGTCCTCGTCCGGCGCGATCATGTCGGACACCGTGCGCGAACAGTTCCAGGCGCTCGTCCCGAACGTGATGCTGCTCAACAACTTCGGCTCCTCGGAGTCCGGCTTCAACGGGACCGCGACCGCTGATTCCGGCCCCGAGCGAGGCTTCCGAATCCGGGTGAACTCCCGTACGCAGGTGGTGGATCCGGTCACCCACGAGCCGGTGGCGGTCGGCGAGCCGGGGCGGGTCGCGCAGCGCGGCCACGTACCCCTCGGCTACTACAACGACCCCAAGAAGACCGCCGAGACCTTCTTCCAGAAGGGCGACGAGCGCTGGGTGCTCCTCGGAGACATGGCCACGGTCGACGAGGAGGGGATCGTCACCGTCCTCGGCCGCGGCTCGCAGTGCATCAACACCGGCGGCGAGAAGGTCTACCCCGAAGAGGTCGAACAGGCCCTCAAGTCGCATCCGGACGTGTACGACGCGCTGGTCGCCGGAGTGCCCGACCCCAAGTGGGGCAACCACGTGGCGGCCGTCGTCCAGCTCCGGGAAGGCGCGCCGTCGCCGTCGCTCGACGACATCCAGACGCACTGCCGCACCCACCTCGCGGGCTACAAGATCCCGCGCCGGCTCGTCATCGCCGACTCCATCCAGCGTTCCCCGAGCGGCAAGGCGGACTACCGCTGGGCCCGGTCGGTCGCCGCGAACGCGACGCACTGAGCGGAACACTCGTCGCCCGGCGTACTCTTTGCCCGCGATTGACCCTCGCGGCTGAACGATGGGTGAAGATCAGCCGTACGGATGATGGCACACCTGCCTTGCCCCGGGGCGTGTCCGTCGTGTCATCGCGGGGCTTCGTACGGAAGGACCATCGGCGTGTCGCACATCACGCGCTCCAGTCAACTGCCGGAACAACCGGAGAGGGAGACGGAGCCGCATCCGGACGCCGTCAAGGCGACGGGAACGCCCTCTGATGCGGAGCCCGAGACCGGACCGGCGCCCGGCCCGGCCACCCCGGAAGCCGACACGGCCGCGCGAACGGACGACACGGAAACCGACGGCACCGTGGGTACGGAGGACACCGAAACCGACGGCACCGTGGGTACGGACACCCCGGAAACCGATGGGACCGCGGGTGCGGACGCCCCGCAATCGGACGAGACCGTGGGCGCGGACGCGGATGCCGACACGGCTGCGCCAGCTGATGCCGACGGGGGCGACGGCCGCTCGGAGAAGGCCGATACCGATGCCGATGCCGATACCGATACCGATACCGACGGGAGCGTCGGCATCCCCGAGAAGGCCGCAGGTCAGCGGGGCGGCCTGCGGGGGCGGCTGGCCAAGTACCCCCGTGCGGCGCGGACCGTGACCGTCGGGACGACGGTCCTCGCCGCCGCACTCGTGCTCTTCGGCCTCCTTGTACCGAACAAGCTCGAACGCCTCGAATTCGGCGCCTTCGTGCGCATCCCGGCGGAGGGTGTCCTCCTCGCGGCCCTGCTGCTGGCGCTGCCGCCGAAGCCGCGGCGCATCACGTCGTACGTCGTGGGAGCGCTGCTCGGCCTGGTGACCATCCTCAAGTTCGTCGACATGGGGTTCTACTCGGTCATGGCCCGGCCGTTCGACCTGGTCCTGGACTGGATCCTGTTCGAGAACGCCGCGGACTGGGTGAAGGAGTCGTTCGGCCGCTCCGGTGAGATCTTCGCCCTGATCGCGGTCGTCGTGCTCGTCATCGCCCTGCTCGTCCTCATGACGCTCGCGGTCGCACGGCTGACCGACGTCATGGTTCGCCACCGGCCCGTCGCCACCCGCACCACCCTGGTCCTCGGCACCGCCTGGATCACCTGTGTGACGCTCGGCGTGCAGTTCACCGACGTACCCGTGGCATCCCAGCTGAACGCCACGATCGTCCAGAACCGGGTGGACCAGGTGCAGGCGAGCCTCCACGACGGCCAGATCTTCGCGAAGCAGGCGTCCGTCGACGCCTTCGCCGACACCCCCTCCGATCAGCTGCTGACCGGACTGCGCGGCAAGGACGTCCTGTTCACCTTCATCGAGAGCTACGGACGTACGGCCATCGACGACCCGGCGATGTCCCAGGAGATCGGCTCGGTCCTCGCCGAGGGGACCAGCTCGCTGAAGGCGGCCGGATTCGCCTCACGCAGCGGCTGGCTGCGCTCGCCCGTGACGGGCGCCGGCAGCTGGCTGGCCCACTCCACCTTCCTCTCCGGGCTGTGGATCAAGAACCAGCAGCGTTACCGGAGTCTGACCACGAGCGACCGCAACACGCTCTCGAAGTACTTCCAGAAGACCGGCGCCTGGGACACCGTCGGCATCGTGCCGGGTGTCCGCCGCGCATGGCCGGAGGGCAAGTTCTTCGGCCTCGACCGCATCTACGACTCCGAGCACCTCGGCTACAACGGCCCGTACTTCAGCTGGACGCCCGTGCCCGACCAGTTCAGCCTGGGGGCCTTCGAACGCCTGGAGCACGGCAAGAAGAACCGCAAGCCGATGATGGCCGAGATCATCCTCGCCTCCAGCCACAACCCCTGGGCGCCGATCGCCCACATGATCGACTGGAACGACCTCGGCGACGGCTCGGTCTACAACCAGATCAAGAAGGAGGGCAAGGACCCCAAGGAGGTCTGGAAGAACCCGGAGAGCGTACGCAGGGAGTACCGGAACGCCATCGAGTACTCGCTGCACAGCCTTACCGAGTACGTCGAGAAGTACGGCGACAAGAACACCGTGCTCGTCTTCCTCGGCGACCACCAGCCCGTACCGACCGTCACGGCCGGAAGCACGAGCCGGGATGTGCCCGTCGCGATCGTCGCGAAGGACCCGAAGGTGCTGGACAGGATCTCCGACTGGGGCTGGACGGACGGCCTCAAGCCCGCCAAGAACGCGCCGGAGTGGCGCATGGACACCTTCCGCGACCGCTTCATGACGGCGTACGGCCCGAACCCCGGCTCCGCCGCGCCGACTTCGGCACCCTGACCGCCCCGCGGCCGGCCGGGCGCCGTCACCGACCTGCCGGGCGTCCTTCTCCCGAGCAGCCAAAGCCCCGGCCCCGACGCGGCATCGGCGGTGCCCGCGGCCTCCACGGCCGCGGGCCCGCCGCACCCCTCCACAGCCCGCCGCACCCTGGTGGCACCCGGCCCGGGACCTCCTGACGGATTCGACGGAACGGACCGCGCTCCGATCCGCGTACGGCGAGGCGGGACGAGCGCGAAGGAAGATCACTACTCTTCGTGGGTGCTCTCCTATGACGACTTGACTTCACCGGAGCGTGAGCTGTGGGACGCGTTTCCCGAGGGACGCCTTGTGGACCTGCGCACGGGTGTGCCCGAGGACGACCGTGTCGACGGTGGGGTGCAGTGGGGCCCCGACAGGACGGTTCGGGCAGCCGTGATCGCGGCGCTCCTCCTGGGCGCGAACACCACACAACCGGGCGCCGTCGCGTGTCTGAGGCTCGCCGGGGCCCGCATATCGGGTCACCTCGGCTTGGCCGGAGCGCAGATCGCTCACGCCCTCTGGATCGAGGACTGCTGGTTCGCGGAGCGGGTGGACCTCTCCGGAGCGTCAGCGAAGTCGATCGCGGTCGTGGGCAGTCGAGTGCCGGGCGTGGAAGCCGGCTTGATCCGTATCGAGGGGCGCTTGGACCTGCGGCGCTCTCGTCTGGAATGCGGTCCTCCCTCGCCCCTTCACCGCAGGGTCACCGCCTTGTCGCTGATCAACGCCCACGTGAGCGGTGCCGTGAACCTCAACGGCGCTGAGGTCATCGCACCGGAGGAGTGGGCGGTGTCAGCCGGCGGACTGGTCGCGGAGGGTGGCCTCTACTGCGTCGACGAATTCGTCGCGCACGGTGAAGTCCGGCTCATGGGCGCTCAGTTGCCCGGCGGACTGCACATGCGAGGCGCGCTGCTGGAACACCCCGGCCGGCATGGAGTGGCACTCGCCCTGGACAATGCCGTCGCCTCGACGCTCGACTTCTCCGACGGGTTCACCGCGAACGGGACCGTACGGCTGCGGGGTACCCGCGTCTCGGACAACCTGACCTTCGAAGGAGCCGTCCTGAACGGGCCGCCCGACGGCCACGGCCCGTCGCTGGTCGCCCTGCTGATGCAAGCCGTCGACTTCGACTTCACCCTCGCCCGGCCACCGTCCGGAGCCGTGGACCTGCGGGGCGCGCAGGTTTCCTACCTCCACGACAGCGCACACAGCTGGCCGGACGTGGTGGAACTGGACGGCTTCCTCTACGCCTCCATCAAGGTGGACGAGGCGGGCGAGCGGCGGGAGGCGGTGGGGCGGCGGGACTCCGTGGCGCACCGTGTGGCGTGGATACGGCGCGGCTCGGGCTACAACCCCCAGCCCTACGAGCAGTTGGCGAGCTGGTACCGGAAGGCCGGCCACGACGATGACGCCCGTCGCGTGCTCCTGGCCAAACAGCGCCACCGGCGTCGGACCCTGCCCCGGGCATCGCGCGCGTGGGGGCATCTGCTCGACGTGACCGTCGGCTACGGCTACCGTCCCTGGCTGGCCGGCATCTGGCTCCTCGCGCTGGCCTTGCTGGGCACACTGTCCTTCGGCGCCGGCTCCCCCGACCCGGTCCAGCGGGGCGAAGGTGCCCGATTCCAGCCCCTCATCTACACGCTCGACCTCCTGGTCCCCTTCGGTGGCCTGGGTCAGCGCACGGCCTGGTCCTGGCCCAACGACAGCCTCCAGTGGCTGGCCTATCTGCTGATCGCAGTCGGCTGGGTGCTGACGACCGCCGTCATCGCGGGTGTGACCCGCACCCTGCAGAAGAACTAGCGGCCGGCAGCCGGATTCAGGCGTCGCAGACGGATCACGACGGGCGCGCGCTCCCGCATGCGCCCGTCCTGAAACCGCGTCGCCCCATCCATTGACCCCCGGGGGTTCACGAACTTAATCTGTGTTCGCATACATAGACAGCATCTGCATATAGGGATGAGACTCATGGCGGGGTTCAGCGCGGAGCACGAGCGCGTGGTCGAGCGGCTGCGGGACGGCATGGCGAGCGGGGTGCTGTCGTTCCCGCTCACGAGCTTCACGGAGGACGGCGACCTCGATCCGGACTCCTACCGGGCCTATCTGGCCGCCCAGTTGGCCACGGCGCCTGGTGCCGTGTTCCCCGCCTGCGGGACCGGCGAATTCAGCGCGCTGGACGAGGACGAGTACCGCACGGTCGTCACCGCGACCGTCGAGATCGCCGACGGCCGACTGCCCGTGGTCGCGGGCGTCGGCTACGGATGGGCGCAGGCGCTGCGGTTCGCCCGGATCGCGGAGGAGGCCGGCGCGGACGCCCTCCTGGTGCTGCCCCACTATCTCGTCGAGGCCCCCGAGAGCGGCCTGGTCGAGCAGCTGCGCCGGATCGCCGCAGGTACGCGGCTGCCGCTCATCGCGTACCAGCGCGGTCCGGTCGTCTTCACCCCCGAGGGGCTGCGCGCCATCGCGGAGATCCCCACCGTCATCGGGCTCAAGGACGGGCACAGCGACCTCGACCGGCTCCAGCGCCTGACACTCGCCGCGCCCGACGGCTTCCTGTTCTTCAACGGAGCCGCCACGGCCGAGATCCAGGCCCGCGCGTACGCCACCGTGGGCGTCCCCGCCTATTCGTCGGCCGTCCACGCCTTCGCTCCCGAGATCGCCGACGCCTGCTTCGCCGCACTGCGGGCCGGCGGCGAGACGACCGTGACCAAGCTGCTGCGGGACTTCTACGTCCCGCTCGTCGAACTGCGCGACCGGGTGCCCGGCTACGCGGTCTCGCTGGTCAAGGCCGCGGCCCGGCTGCGGGGCCTTCCGGTCGGCCCGGTGCGCGCGCCGCTCACCGATCCCGGCCCGGCCGATCTCGCCGCCCTGGAGCACATTCTCGACACCGGGCTGGCGCTCGTCGGAGCCACGCGCCGACCCGCCTGAAGCGCGCGGGGGACGGTCCCGAGCGGTTCGGGGCGGTCCGTCCGCCCGCCCGGCCCGTCGCCGTCATCCTGTGATCACCGGCCTCGGTCACCCTCGTACACAAGGATTCTGATGATGAGCCAGCAACCGACGATCACCGAGTTCTCCGTCTACCCGGTCGCGGGACGGGACTGCATGGAACTGAACCTGTCGGGCGCCCATGGCCCCTACTTCACCCGCAACGTCGTCGTCCTCAAGGACTCCGAGGGGCGGACCGGACTCGGCGAGGTACCCGGCGGGGAGAAGATCACCCGGACGCTGCGCGACGCGGAGCCCCTCGTCCTCGGCGCGAAGGTGGGCGACTACCAGCGCGTCCTGCGCGGGATCGGGGACCGCTTCGGCGACCGCGACGCGGGCGGGCGCGGCGCCCAGACCTTCGACCTGCGGACGACGGTCCATGCCGTCACCGCCGTCGAGTCAGCCCTCCTCGACCTGCTCGGCCAGCATCTCGACGTGCCGGTCGCCGCCCTCCTCGGCGACGGCCTCCAACGCGATCGTGTACGGGTGCTGGGCTATCTCTTCTACGTCGGCGACCCGGACCGCACAGACCTGGCGTACGCCCGGGAGAGCGACTCGGACGTGGACTGGTACCGCCTGCGGCACGAGGAGGCCCTCACGCCCGGCGCGATCGTCCGGCAGGCGGAGGCCGCCCACGATCTGTACGGCTTCCAGGACTTCAAGCTGAAGGGCGGTGTCCTGGAAGGCGCCGAGGAGGTACGGGCCGTACGCGCGCTGAAGGACCGCTTCCCCGAGGCCCGGATCACGCTCGACCCCAATGGTGCCTGGTCGCTGCGAGAGGCGATCGAGCTGTGCGAGCCGCTGGTCGGCACGCTCGCCTACGCCGAGGACCCCTGCGGCGCCGAGGACGGCTACTCGGGGCGCGAGATCCTGGCCGAGTTCCGCCGGGCGACGGGGCTGCCGACGGCGACGAACATGATCGCCACGGACTGGCGGCAGCTGACCCACGCCCTGGCCCTCCAGTCGGTCTCCATCCCGCTGGCCGACCCGCACTTCTGGACCATGCGGGGTTCGGTGCGCGTGGCCCAGCTGTGCAACGCGATGGGCCTGACCTGGGGCTGCCACTCGAACAACCACTTCGACATCTCGCTCGCCATGGTCACCCACTGCGGAGCCGCGGCACCGGGCGCGTACAACGCCCTCGACACCCACTGGATCTGGCAGGAGGGTCTGGAGCGGCTCACGGTCGCCCCGCCGCGCATCGTCGACGGCGAGATCGCGCTTCCGGACGCCCCCGGCCTCGGCGTCCAGCTGGACATGGACCGGCTGCTGGCGGCGCACGAGCTGTACCTGAAGGAGGCGCTCGGCGCCCGCGACGACGCCGTCGGGATGCGCCACCTCGTCCCCGGGTGGGAGTTCGACGCCAAACGCCCCGCCTTGGTGCGCTGACCGTCATCCCGACCCCGGGGCGACCGACACCTGCGGGGCCCGCGGCGACCGACGCGACCGACGCGGCGGACCCGGCCGCACAGGCTCACCGAGCCACGGTGCCTGCCGTCGCACGCCCACCGCCCGTCGCAGGTCCACCGCCCTGAGCCCTCCCCCGCGCTCCGCACTCACACACCCACCACACTCCCGCTCGCCCCCGCTCTCCCTCCGCAAAAAGCGGCGTCGACCCCTTGCACTGACGCTGGACACCTGAATTACTGATCCGGACCAGCACGACCGAATGATCGGTCGTCCGGAATCGCACGGTTGGCGAAGGAGAAGTCGCGATGGCGGGCTCGACGGACTCGAAGGACCTGCTCGACGCGGGCGAGCGGCTCGACGCGGAGGGATTGCGGGCCCTCCAGCTGGAGCGGCTGCGCACCTCGCTGCGCCACGCGTACGAGAACGTTCCCTTCTACCGGGAGTCCTTCGACAAGGCCGGGCTGCGCCCGGACGACTGCCGCTCGCTCGCCGACCTGGCGCGGTTCCCCTTCACGACGAAGGCGGATCTGCGCGAGAACTACCCGTACGGAATGTTCGCCGTGCCGCAGGACCGGATCCGGCGCATCCACGCGTCGAGCGGGACGACCGGGCGCCCCACCGTCGTCGGCTACACGGAGAACGACCTGTCCATGTGGGCCGACATGGTGGCCCGTTCGATCCGCGCGGCGGGCGGCCGGCCCGGCGACAAGGTCCATATCGCCTACGGTTACGGGCTGTTCACGGGCGGACTCGGCGCCCACTACGGCGCCGAACGGCTCGGCTGTACGGTGATCCCCGCGTCCGGCGGCATGACGGCGCGTCAGGTCCAGCTGATCCAGGACCTGAAGCCCGAGATCATCATGGTGACCCCCTCGTACATGCTGACCCTGCTCGACGAGTTCGAGCGGCAGGGCGTCGACCCGCGCGGCACCTCCCTGCGGGTCGGCGTCTTCGGGGCCGAGCCGTGGACCGAGGAGATGCGCCGCGAGATCGAGGAGCGGTTCGCGATCGACGCGGTGGACATATACGGCCTCTCGGAGGTGATCGGCCCGGGTGTCGCCCAGGAGTGCCTGGAGACCAAGGACGGTCTGCACATCTGGGAGGACCACTTCTACCCGGAGGTCGTCGACCCCATCACCGGTGAGGTGCTGCCGGACGGTGCGGAGGGCGAGCTGGTGTTCACCTCGCTCACCAAGGAGGCCATGCCCGTGATCCGTTACCGGACACGGGACTTGACGCGACTGCTGCCCGGCACGGCGCGGGTCTTCCGCCGGATGGAGAAGATCACCGGGCGCAGTGACGACATGGTGATCCTGCGGGGGGTCAATCTCTTCCCGACGCAGATCGAGGAGATCGTGCTGCGGACGCCGGGGGTCGCCCCGCACTTCCAGCTCCGGCTGACCCGTGAGGGCCGTCTCGACGCTCTCACGGTTCGGGCCGAGGCGCGGTCCGGCGCCACGCCCGAGACACGGGAGGCGGCGGCTCGGGCGATCACCGCGGGGATCAAGGACGGGATCGGCGTCTCGGTCACGGTGGAGATCGTCGAACCGGAGTCGCTGGAGCGCTCGGTGGGCAAGCTCAAGCGGATCGTGGACCTGCGCCCGCGCCCCTGACCGGCCACGGCCACAAGTGCGCCAGGCCCCGGGCCTCGACCCGACGCCGAACCGGCCCCGCGCGTCTCCCTGTTGGAGCGAGGCCGCGACGGCCGGCGTCCGCTAGGCCTCGCCGAACCGGTCCCTCAGCTCCCGCTTCAGGATCTTGCCGCTGGCGTTGCGGGGCAGCTCGTCCACGAACAGGACGCGCTTGGGCGCCTTGAAGTGGGCGAGCTTCTCGCGTGCGTGGGCGATCAGTTCGTCCTCGGTGACCTCACCGCGCGGGACGACGACAGCGGTGACGGCCTCGATCCAGCGCTCGTCGGGGAGCCCGACGACGGCCACCTCGGCGACCTGCTCGTGGGTGTACAGCGCGTCCTCCACCTGCCGTGAAGCGACCAGGACGCCACCGGAGTTGATGACGTCCTTGACCCGGTCCACGACGGTGAAGTACCCGTGGGCGTCGCGCACGGCGAGGTCCCCCGAGTGGAACCAGCCGTCACGGAACGCCTCGGCCGTCTCCTGCGGCTTGTCCCAGTAGCCCTCGCACAACTGCGGTGAGCGGTAGACGACTTCGCCCGGTGTGCCGTCGGGCACGTCCTTGCCGTCCTCGTCGACCACCCGTGCGTCGACGAACAGCACCGGGCGTCCGCACGAGTCCATGCGGCCCTTGTGCTCGTCGGGCCCGAGGACGGTGGCCAGGGGGCCGATCTCGCTCTGGCCGAAGCAGTTGTAGAAGGCCAGTTTCGGCAGCCGTTCGCGCAGCCGCTCCAGGACGGGGACCGGCATGATCGACGCCCCGTAGTAGGCCTTGCGCAGGCCGCTCAGGTCACGGTCGGCGAAGTCGGGGCGGTTCGACAGACCGATCCACACGGTGGGCGGCGCGAAGAGGCTGTCCGCGCGGCCCGCCTCGATGAGGTCGAAGAGCTGACCCGCGTCCGGCGAGTCGAGGATGGTGTTCGAGGCGCCGATCGCGAGATAGGGCAGCAGGAACACGTGCATCTGCGCCGAGTGGTAGAGCGGCAGCGAATGGACCGGCAGGTCCCCGGCACTCAGATCGAGAGCGGTGATCGCGCTCAGGTACTCGTGCACCAGGGCGCGGTGCGTCATCATCGCGCCCTTGGGCAGAGCGGTGGTGCCCGACGTGTAGAGCAGCTGCACGAGCGTGTCGCCCCGCGGCTCCTCACCGTCGTACGGGAGTGCCGTGTCCATCCGCGCGAGGAGCGAGTCGTCGGCGTCGCGCAGCGGCAGGGTCCGTACGCCGTCCGGGAGCCGGTCGGCGAGGTCGGGGTCGGCCAGGACGAGGGTGCTTCCCGACTGGCCGACGATGTAGGCGAGGTCGTCGCCGGTCAGGTTCTGGTTGACCGGCACATGGACGAGTCCCGCGCGGGCGCAGGCGAGGAAGCCGATCAGGTAGGCGTCCGAGTTGTGGCCGTAGGCGCCGACGCGGTCGCCGGGGGCCAGCCCCTCGTCGAGGAGGACGGTCGCCGCGCGGGAGACGGCCTCGTCGAGTTCCGCGTACGTCCAGGAACGCTCGCGGTAGTCGACCGCGCGCCGCGCGGGTGTGCGCCGGGCACTGCGCCGCAGCACCCCGTCAACCGTACTGCCATGTCCAGGCGTCATGTCACGTGATCCTCGGTCCAGGGACCGGGGAGGTCAAGTCACCGCACTGAGGTCGAACAGTCGTACCGACAGCGCACATACCCGTTGGTACGCTCAACCGCCCCTTCCCCCAATGATGTTGGGAGGCACGATGCGCATCCGTAGGAGACGGCTCGTCGTCGCGGCCGTCGCCCTGCTCACCGCCGCGGCCACGCTGCCCGCGGCCGCGGCGGAGCGACAGGCCCGGCAGGAACACCCCTCGCACGGCGGGCTGTCAGCCGTGATCCGCTACACCGAGTACGGCATTCCGCACATCGTCGCCAAGGACTACGCGAACCTCGGCTTCGGCACCGGCTGGGCACAGGCCGCCGACCAGGTGTGCACCCTCGCCGACGGATTCGTGACCCTGCGCGGCGAGCGGTCCCGCTTCTTCGGGTCCGGCGCGGCGCCGGACGGTTCCCTGTCCTCGGCGGCCAAGAACCTCTCCAGCGATCTGTACTTCCGCGGTGTGCGGGAGGCGGGCACGGTCGAGAAGCTGCTCGCCGAGCCCGCGCCCCGGGGGCCCGGCCGTGATGTCAAGGACCTGATGCGGGGCTGGGCGGCCGGCTACAACGCGTGGCTGGCGCGGAACCGCGTCACCGATCCGGCGTGCCGCGGAGCTTCCTGGGTCCGCCCGGTGACCCAGGTGGACGTCGCCGCGCGCGGGTTCGCGCTGGCGGTGCTCGGCGGCCAGGGCCGCGGTGTCGACGGCATCGCGGCGGCGCAGCCACCGACGGCGACGGCGACGGCTGTCACCGGCGTGCCCGACGCGAGGCGCACGGCCGCCGCCGCGCGGGAACTGTTCGACACGGCGGACATGGGGTCCAACGCCGTCGCCTTCAGCGGTGCCTCGACCGCGAACGGACGTGGCCTGCTGCTCGGCAATCCGCACTATCCCTGGCAGGGCGGCCGTCGCTTCTGGCAGGCGCAGCAGACGATCCCCGGCGAGCTGAACGTCCAGGGCGGCGCGCTGCTCGGCACCGCGACGATATCCATCGGTCACACCGCACGGGTGGCCTGGAGCCACACCGTCGCCACGGGCGTCACGCTCAACCTCCATCAGCTGACGCTCGATCCGGCCGATCCGACGACGTATCTGGTGGACGGCAGGCCGGAGCGGATGACGCGGCGCACCGTCACCGTCGAGGTGCGGGACGGCGCGCCGGTGACGCGTACCCAGTGGTGGACCCGGTACGGTCCGGTCATCAGCACGCTCGGGGCCCAACTGCCGCTGCCGTGGACGACCACGACGGCGTACGCGCTCAACGACCCGAACGCCGCCAACCTCCGCGCCTCGGACACCGCGCTCGGCTTCAGCAAGGCCCGCGACACGGACGGCGTCCTCGCGGCCCTCAGGCGGACGCAGGGGCTGCCGTGGGTGAACACGGTCGCCGCCGACTCGCACGGTCACTCGCTGTTCACGCAGTCGCAGGTGCTCCCGCGCATCACCGACGAACTGGCGCAGCGCTGTTCGACGCCTCTGGGCAAGGTCACGTACCCCTCGTCCGGGGTCGCCGTGCTGGACGGGTCGCGCGGCGACTGCGCGCTCGGCAGTGATCCCGACGCCGTGCAGTCGGGCATCTTCGGACCGGCGAGGATGCCGGTGCTCAAGGACGCGCCGTACGCGGAGAATTCCAACGACAGCGCCTGGCTGGCCAACGCCGGCCAACCGCTGACCGGGTACGAGCGGGTGTTCGGCACGATCGGCACGCAGAGGTCGATGCGGACGCGCGGAGCCGTCGAGGACGTGGCCGCGATGGCCGCGCGGGGGCGGCTGACCGTACGGGATCTTCAGGCGCAGCAGTTCGCGAACCGGGTGCCCGCGGGTGATCTCGTCGCGGACGACGCGGCGCGCGCCTGCGCCGCGCTGCCCGGTGGCACGGCGACGGGCGGCGACGGCAGGGCCGTCGACGTGACCGAGGCTTGTGGTGTGCTGCGGGCCTGGGACCACTCGACGGACACCGGCAGCCGGGGCGCGCTGCTCTTCGACCGGTTCTGGCGGAGGCTGACGGCCGCGGTACCGCCCGCGCAGCTGTGGAAGGTCCCCTTCTCGGCGGCGGACCCGGTCCGCACCCCGAACACGCTCGACACCTCCGCGCCGGGCTTCGCCACGGCCCTCGCGGACACGGTGACGGAGCTCCGGGCGGCGGGGGTGGCGCTGGACGCGCGGCTCGGCTCCCACCAGTTCGTCGTACGCGGTGGTGAGCGCGTCCCCGTGCCGGGCGGCACGGAGTCGCTGGGTGTGTGGAACAAGGTGGAGATGCCGTGGAGCCCGGCGGCCGGCGGATACACGGAGGTCGTCACCGGGTCCTCGTACATCCAGGCCGTCGGCTGGGACGGCGGCCGCTGTCCGGTCGCCCGCACTCTGCTGACGTACTCCCAGTCCTCGAACCCGGACTCGCGGCACTTCAGCGATCAGACGCGGCTGTTCTCGGACGGGCGCTGGGTGACGTCGCGGTTCTGCGAGAAGGACATCCTGGCGTCGCCGGGACTGCGGGTGGTTCGGGTGAGCGATCACCGCTGACCGTGGCACCGCCCCGTAGATCGGGCCTTGGGCCCCGTCCCTCGGGTCTCGGGCCGGACGGCGGATGACGGTGCGCGGTGTCCAGGGTTCCCTGGACACCGCGCGCCGTCGCGTCACAGGCCCATGTGGCCCGGCTTGTCGGGGTCGAGGACCGCGAAGACGCCGTCGACGCGGCCCTCGTGGACCGAGACGGTGACGACCTGCTCGATGCCGTCGGCCGAGAGCGCGAGCGCCGGTGCCCCGTTCTCGGCGTGACAACTCGGTGATCCGACCTGGGTCACATCACTCGGGTGCGGCCCTCCCAGTAGGGGTCCCGCAGCCGCCGCTTGTACAGCTTTCCGTTGGGGTCGCGGGGCATGGTCGCGATGAAGTCGACGCTCTTGGGCCGCTTGTACCCGGCGAGCTGCCGCTCGCAGTGGCCGAGGATGTCGGCGGCCAGCGCCGGACCGGCCTCGTGGCCCGGCGCGGCCTCGACCACGGCCTTGACCTCCTCGCCCCAGTCGTCGTGCGGGATGCCGAAGGCGGCCGCGTCGGCGACGGCGGGGTGGGTGAGCAGTGCCGCCTCGATCTCGGCCGGGTAGATGTTGACCCCGCCCGAGATGATCATGTCGATCTTGCGGTCACGGAGGAAGAGATAGCCGTCCTCGTCGAGATGGCCAAGGTCACCGACGGTGAAGAAGTCACCGATGCGGTTCTTCCGGGTCTTTGTCTCGTCCTTGTGGTACGAGAATCCGCCGGTGCTCATCTTCATGTAGACGGTGCCGAGTTCACCGGACGGCAGCCGGTTGCCGTCGTCGTCGAAGACCGCCAGTTCGCTGATCGGCCACGCCTTGCCGACGGTGCCGGGCTTCTTGAGCCAGTCCTCGGCTGTCGCGAAGGCTCCGCCGCCCTCGCTGGCCGCGTAGTACTCCTCGACGCTGTCGCCCCACCACTCGATCATGGCTCGTTTCACATGGTCCGGGCACGGGGCCGCGCCATGGATGGCGTGCCGCATGGAGGAGACGTCGTAGCGGGCCTTCACCTCGTCCGGGAGTGCCAGCAGCCGGTGGAACTGGGTCGGCACCATATGGGTGTGGGTGCACCTGTGTGCGTCGATGACACGCAGCATCTCCTCGGGCGTCCACTTGTCCATCAGCACCAGCCGGTGGCCGATGTGCAGGGACGCGCCCGCGAACTGGAGGACGGCGGTGTGGTAGAGCGGCGAGCAGACGAGGTGCACGTTGTCGCCGAACGGCCTGATGCCGAAGATGGCGAGGAAGCCGCCGAGGTACGACTCCTCGGGGAGCTTGCCGGGCAGCGGGCGCCGGATGCCGCGCGGGCGGCCCGTGGTGCCCGAGGTGTAGTTCATGACCCAGCCGAGGGTGCGGTCCTCCGGCGCGGACCCGGGCTGCCCGTCGAGGAGTTCGGCGTACGGCCGGAAGCCCTCGATCGCGCCGACGGCGTACCGCCGGTCCCCGGGCAGCTTCGCCTCGTCGGCGGCGTGCCGGGCCGCGTCGGCGAACCGTTCGTGGGCGATGAGGACCTTGGCGCCGGAGTCGGAGACGATCCAGGCGATCTCGGGGCCGACGAGGTGGTGGTTCACGGGGACGAGGTAGAGACCGGCCTGCGAGGCGGCGAGGTGGGCGACGAAGAACTCGACGCCGTTGGGCAGCACGACCGCGAAGGAGTCGCCGCGTCGGAGGCCTGCGGCACGCAGTCCGTGGACGAGCCCGTTGGCGGCCGCGTGCAGCCGTCCCGCGGTCCACTCGTCTCCGGCGGGGGTGACGAGGACGACGCGCTCGGGGTCTGCGGCGGCCTGGGCCCAGAAGCCGTTCGGTGCTGTGCTCATGCCCTTTCCTCCCTGCCGGCGATACGGTTGATGCGGTCGACGGCGCGCTCGAAGCCCCTGGTCAGGTCGTCGAAGACCTCCTGGACAGCGCGTTCGCTGTTCATCCGGCCGACGATCTGCCCGACCGGTGTGCCGAGCAGGGGCCCCACCTCGTACTTCTGGATGCGTGAGACGGCGTCGGCGACCAGCAGCCCCTGGAGCGGCATGGGGAGCGTGCCGGGACCGTTCGGGTCGTCCCAGGCGTCGGTCCACTCGGTGCGCAACTGACGTGCGGGCTTGCCGGTCAGGGCGCGCGAGCGGACGGTGTCGCCGGAGCCGGCGGCGAGCAGCTTGCGGGTGACGGCGGGTGAGTGCATGTCGGCCTCGGTGACGGTCAGCCAGATCGACCCGAGCCACACCCCCTGGGCGCCGAGACTGAGCGCGGCGGCCACCTGCTGTCCGCTGCCGATCCCGCCCGCGGCCAGCACCGGCAACGGGTCCACGGCGTCGACGACTTCGGGGGTGAGCACCATCGAGGCGATCTCCCCGGTGTGCCCGCCGGCTTCGTAGCCCTGTGCGACGACGATGTCGATACCCGCCTCGGCGTGCTTGCGGGCGTGCCGGGCGCTGCCCGCGAGGGCCGCGACGAGCACCCCCTGGGCGTGGGCGCGCTCGACCACGTCGGCGGGCGGTGAGCCGAGTGCGTTGGCGAGCAGCTTGATCGGATAGTCGAAGGCGACGTCGAGCTGACCGCGGGCGACCTGCTCCATCCACCCGGTGATGCGCCAGCCCGACACCTCGCCCTCGGCGAGTTCGGGGACGCCGTACTTGGCGAGGGTGTCCTTGACGTACTGCCGGTGCCCCTCGGGGATCATCGCCTCGACGTCCGCCTCGCTGACGCCCTCGACCTTCTTCGCGGGCATGACGACGTCCAGGCCGTAGGGCCTGCCGTCGACGTTCGCCTCGATCCAGTCGAGGTCGCGCTCGAGGTCGGTGGGTGTGGTGTAGCGGACCGCGCCGAGCACACCGAATCCGCCCGCGCGACTGATGGCCGCGGCGACGGCGGGAAACGGCGTGAAGCCGAAAATGGCGTGCTCGACTCCCAGTTCCTTGCTCAGCTCCGTCTGCATGGCCGCAGGATGCCGCAGACGTCCGGACGAGGGAAGGCCTTTTCTGATACTCCGTCAGATCTTCGGAGGTCCGCCGTGGAGGGTTGACACGCCTGCGCCTGACGGGAAAGTTTCACTCGGCACGGCAGACCCGGAAAGATACTTTCAGGCTACGTGAGCGGGAGGCTTCTCGATGACCGAGCGCGCGAAGGGCAGAGCGGGCGGCGAACTGACCCGTCGTCAATGGGGCAAGGGCGTACTGGCCGTGGGCGGAACGCTGGCCATCGCGCCGTTCCCGGCCGGCCCCGCGGTGGCCTCGGCGGGGGACGGCCGCCGGACCCTGCGGCACGGCACCCCCGGCCAGGCCGGACTGCTCGCCGGCCATCTGCGCCAACTGGTCGTGGACGCCGAGGCATTCCTCGGCCCCTCCCCCCAGCACCCCTGGTACGCCGGTGCCGTCCTGCTCGCCGGGCGCGGCGGCACGGTGGCCCTCCACCAGCCGATCGGCATGGCCGTGCGCTACGCGGCGTACGACGAGAAGACCGACACCGGTGTGGAGCTCCCCGCCGACCGGCAGATCCCGGCGGCGAAGGACACGGTCTACGACCTGGCCTCCGTCTCCAAGCTGTTCACGTCGATCCTCGCCGTGCAGCAGATGGAGCGCGGGGCCCTGGAGCTGGAGGCGGCCGTCGCCTCCTACCTCCCGGAGTTCGCGGGCGGCAAGAAGGACATTACCGTCCGTCAACTGCTCACCCACACCTCCGGGTTCCGCTCCTGGATCCCCCTGTACAAGGCGCCGACCCACGAGGGCAAGCTCCAGCTCATCTGGGACGAGGTGCTCCTCCATCCGCCCGGCAGCACGTACCTCTACTCCGACCTGAACCTGATCTCGCTCCAACTGGTCCTGGAGCGGATCACCGGCCGGACCCTCGACACACTCCTGCGCGAGGAGATCACCGGTCCCCTCGGCATGGACCGCACCCGCTACAACCCGCCCGCTTCCTGGAAGTCCCGGATCGCCGCCACGGAGGACGCCCGGCTGCCCTGGTCGGGGCTGGACCGCGGGCTCGTGTGGGGCGAGGTCCACGACGAGAACGCGTTCTCCCTCGGCGGGGTCGCCGGTCACGCGGGTGTCTTCTCATGCGCGTGGGACCTGGCCGTTCTCGGCCGTACGCTGCTGAACGGCGGAGCGTACGGCAGGGCACGCATCCTGAAGCCGGAGACGGTGGACCTGATGTTCACCGACTTCAACACCGCCTTCCCGGGCGACGAGCACGGCCTCGGCTTCGAGCTCTACCAGCACTGGTACATGGGCGCGATGGCCACACCGCGCACCGCGGGCCACACCGGCTTCACCGGCACCTCGCTCGTCCTCGACCCGACGACCGACTCCTTCCTGATCGTCCTCGGCAACTCCGTGCACCCGGTGCGCAATTGGCGATCCGGTTCCGCTCCCCGGGTCGCCGCCGCGAACAACCTGGCGCGGGCCGTCGCGATGCGCCCCGCGCGCGGCCGTACGTCCTGGTTCTCCGGGACCGCGAACGCGACGACCGCGACACTGACGCTGCCCGCGCTCGACACCACCGCCGGCCCCGCACGGCTCGGCTGCGCACTGTGGTGGGACACCGAACCCGGGTCGGACCTCCTGTTCCTGGAGTCCTCCACCGACGGCGGCGCGACCTGGCGGCCGGTCCCCTTCACGACCCGACGGCGGTCCGAGGACCCCGAGGGCCATCCCGCGGGCACGGCCACCGGCTGGTCGGGGCGCGTCTGGCACCGGCTCGGCGCGGACCTGCCGAGCGCCGCGGCGCTCACGCTGCGCTGGCGGTACACGACCGACCGGCTGTACGTCGGCCGCGGCGCGTACGTCGACACCCTGCGGGTCGGAACCAGCGACCGCGTCCTGTTCGACGAGGCACGACCGGCGGACGCCGCACGGATCGCGCCGGTGGGCTGGGCGCCGTCCCGGGACTGAGGGCAGGCCGGGGGCGGTCGTGCGCTGCCGCCCCCGGCCGCGCTCCCCTCGATCCGGTCCCCGACCCGAGACCCCAGGTGGCGTTCCCGGAGTGTCCGTCTTTGATCGAGACGAACGCCCTAGCCACCCTGGCCGAGCGACTCCAGTACGGCCTTCGCGGCGTTGTGCCCCGGGACCCCGCTCACCCCGCCGCCGCGCACCGCGCCCGCCCCGCACAGCATCACGTTCGCGTGCCGGGTCTCGACGCCCCAGCGGCCGGTGCCTTCCTGCGCGTACGGGAAGGCGAGGTCACGGTGGAAGATGTTGCCGCCGGGCAGCCGCAGATCGCGCTCCAGGTCGAGCGGGGTCTTCGCCTCGATGCACGGCCGCCCGTCCGCGTCGGTGGCCAGACAGTCGGCGAGCGGCTCGGCGAGGTGCGCCTCCAGCTGTGCCAGCGTCGACTTCAGCAGCTCCTCCCGTACGGCGTCGTTGTCCCGCTCGAAGAGCCGGGCCGGCGTGTGGAGGCCGAAGAGCGTGAGGGTCTGATACCCCTGCTCGACCAGGTCCCGGCCGAGGATGCTGGGGTCGGTGAGCGAGTGGCAGTAGATCTCGGAGGGCGGCGCGGCGGGCAGTTCACCGGACGCGGCCTGCGCGTGGGCGGTCGCCAACTGCTCGTAGCCCTCGGCGATGTGGAAGGTCCCCGAGAACGCCTCGCGCGGGTCCACGGCGGTGTCCCGGAGCCTCGGCAGCCGCTTGAGCAGCATGTTCACCTTGAGCTGCGCACCCTCGGCGGGGGTGGGCGGCTCGTCTCCGGTGAGGTGCGCGAGCTCCTGCGGCGAGGCGTTCACCAGGACGTGCCGGGCCGCCACGACGCCCTCGCCGTCGGCGGTCCGGTAGGTGATCTCGGCGGACTCGCCGTCCGTGTCGATCCGCAGCACCTCGTGCCCGGTGGCGATCACCGCGCCCGCGGTGATCGCCGCGGAGGCGATCGCGTCGGTGAGGGCACCCATCCCGCCGACGGGCACGTCCCAGTCTCCGGTGCCGCCGCCGATCACGTGGTAGAGGAAGCAGCGGTTCTGCCGCAGGGACGGGTCGTGGGCGTCGGCGAAGGTACCGATCAGCGCGTCGGTGAGGACGACACCGCGTACGAGGTCGTCGGTGAAGTACTCCTCGACGGCCGCGCCGACCGGCTCCTCGAAGAGGATCCGCCAGGCTTCCTCGTCGTCGAGGCGCGCCCTCAGCTCCTCGCGGGTGGGCAGCGGCTCGGTGAGTGTCGGGAACACGTTCCGGGCGACGCGGCCGGTCATCCCGTAGAAGCGCTGCCACTCCTCGTACTCACGGTCCGAGCCGGTCAGCCGGGCGAACGCCTCGCGGGTGCGCCGCTCGCCGCCGCCGACGAGGAGCCCGGTGGGCCGTCCGTCGCGCTCGACGGGCGTGTACGAGGAGACCGTGCGGCCACGGACCCGGAAGTCGAGCCCCAGGTCCCGCACGATCTTCCGGGGCAGCAGGCTCACCAGGTACGAGTAGCGCGACAGACGCGCGTCGACTCCGGCGAACGGCCTGGTGGAGACGGCGGCGCCGCCGGTGTTGCCCAGGCGCTCCAGCACCAGCACGGACCGCCCGGCCCGGGCCAGGTAGGCGGCGGCGACCAGTCCGTTGTGGCCTCCGCCGACGATCACGGCGTCGTATTCCGCGTGTACAGGCATGGTTCTTGGTAGCACGTGATGATCTACGTCGGCCAGGGGTGCGCGGCAAGCGGCGGGCGGCCGTACGAGGGGGCACGGACATCTCGGACTCCGGGGCCATCGCCGGGTGGGCTCCGGTTCCGCGACGGACGGGCGCCCGGTCCGGCCACGGACGGTGCCCGGTTCCGCCGCGGATGCGTGGGCCCCGGCGCACTCCGCCTCTCGCTGTCCGGGCAGGCAGCCGCCGCGACCGCCCCGGTGGTCAGCGGCCTCCGGCGGCCCGCTGCCGGCGCAGCGCGGCCACTCTCCGGTACAGCTCCGCGGCTTCCTGCCCGTGCCCCAGCTGCTCCAGGCAGTGCGCTTCGTCGTTGCGGCTGGCCAGGGTGTCGGAATGGTCGGCGCCGAGCACGCGCTCGCGGGCGGCGGCGACGCGCCGGTACTCGGTAAGTGCGTCGGCCCAGCGGCCGAGCCAGCCGAGACCGACGGCCACCTCGCGGCGGCTGACGAGGGTGTCGGGGTGGTCGGCGCCGAGCACGCGCTCGCGGATGGCGCACACGTCACGGGACTCGGCGAGGGCCTCCTCCCAGCGGCCGAGGCGGCCGAGGTTCACGCCGAGCCCGTGCCGCGCGCGCAGCGTTTCGGCATGCGTGGCGCCTTGTGCCCGGGTGCGGTCGTCGACGAGGGAGCGGTACAGCTCCAGTGCCTGTGCGCTGCGCCCGAGCCGGCCGAGGCTGATGCCCACCTCGTAGCGGGCGGCGAGCGTGTCCGGATGGTCCGGACCCAGGGCCTGCGCACGGGCCGCGGCCACTTCCTGATAGGAGTGCAGCGCCTCGGGCCAGCGCCCCAACTGGCCCAGCGCGTAGGCCACTTCGTAGCGGGTCACGAGCGTGTCGGGGTGCGCCGGGCCGAGCACCCGGGCGCGGGCGGCGGCGACCTCGCTCGCCATGCGGTACGAGTCCTCCAGGCGCCCGAGCCGGCTGAGGTTGAAGGCGAGGTTGTGGCGGCAGCGCAGCGTGTCGGGATGGTCGGGGCCCATCGCCCGCTCCCGGACGGCGAGCACCACGCCGTAAGCCTGGTGCGCCTCGGTGTGGCGGCCCAACTGGCCCAGCACATAGGCCATTTCCTGCCGGGCGGCCAGGGTCTCGGGGTGTTCGGCGCCGAGCACCCGCTCCCTGGCCCGGGCGACCCGGGCGTACTCGCGCAGCGCCTCGGCGGGGCGTCCCGTGCGGCTGAGGGTGAAGCCGACCTCGTAGCGGCTGGCGAGTGTGTCCGGGTGGTCGGGCCCGAGCAGATGCTCCCGTTCGGCGGCGACCGAACGGTGCACCTCTCCCGCCTCGGTCCACCGGCCGAGCCGCCCGAGGCTCAGCCCGGCGTTGTGCCGCCCCTCCAGGGTGGTGAGCAACTCGGGTGCGGGAGTGGGTCGTTCGCCACGGACCTGCTGGGGCGTCACGGCCGTGGAAGGGCGGGCGATCCACTCGCCGGTGAGCCCGGCGGAGGCGTCCGGCGGGGTGACGCGCAGTCCCGCGCCGGTGGCCTTGTGGCCGGTGGTCATGCCCTGCGTCCAGGACGGCAGCCGGGGTTCCCGGGAAGGCGGCTGCTCGGGGCGGGACGCGCCCCGGGCGGCAGGGGGCCGCCCACCCACGGCGGGGTGCGGCAGAGCCGGGGTGACAACGGTCGGCACGTACATCGGCGTGGTGCGCCCGGCGCTGATGCGGCGGCCGAGTTCGCGGGCGTCCCGCGGGCGCTGCTCGGGCCGTTTGGCGAGCAGGTCGAGGATGATCCGCTCCAGGTACTCGGGGAGTTCGGCCCGGTGGCTGCGCGGCGGCTCGGGCACGGTGTCGCGGTGGCCGACGAGGACGGCCCAGGCGTCGTCGAGGTCGAACGGCGGTGCCCCGGTGGCGATTTCGTAGAGCACGCACCCGAAGGAGTACAGGTCGCTGCGCTGGTCGACCTCCGAACCGCCGATCTGTTCCGGCGACATGTAGTGCGGGGTGCCCATCGCGATGCCGGTGCCGGTGAGCCGTGAGGTGAATCCGATGTCGTGGCCGAGGCGGGCGATGCCGAAGTCGCAGATCTTCACGGTGCCGTCGGTCAGCCGCATGATGTTCGCGGGCTTCAAATCGCGGTGCACGATGCCCTGTTGGTGGGTGTACGCGAGGGCGGCGGTCACCTGGTCGGCTATGTCGACGACCAGGGCGACCCCGAGCGGATGATGTCTGTTCTCCTCCAGGAGCTGGCCGAGGTTGCTTCCCTCCAGCAGTTCCATCACCAGGTACAGCACGCCGTCGGACTCGCCGAAGTCATGGACGACGGTCACCCCGCGGTGCTGAAGGGCCGCGGCGACCCGGGCCTCGCGCCGGAACCGCTCGCGCAGGACGCGGGTGAAGGACTGGTCGTGGTGCGGGCCGAGCGGTTTGAGACACTTGACCGCCACGTGGCGACCCAGCGATTCGTCCCGCGCCCGCCACACCTCGCCCATGCCACCGCGCCCGATCAGGTCGAGCAGCCGGTAGCGGCCCTGGATCAGCCTGCTCTCCGCCATCTGGTGTGATCGCCCCCGTCACTGCTCAGCCTCGAGCCCTCCCCCGGCCCGTCCAGTATGACGAGCTATCTGCCGACTTTGAACGGCGCCGGTCGCGAGCCGGGGCCGAGCCGTGACATGGCCGAGAGAATGTGTCGGGGCGGGAGTTGCCAGCGCAGCCGTGCGGGGACACAGCGCAGCGTGGTGCCCGTGACGCGCAGACCGCGGGTCACCGCGGCGGGCGGCGGCGCCGACCTGCCGTACAACGCGTGGGCGTGCGGCGGCAGAGCGGCGTACGCGAGCCGGGCCACGCGCCGCCACAGCAGTGCGCGCGCCGGTACGAGCAGCGGATGGACCGGCGGACGCGAGAGGAAGTCGTCCACGTCGCGGGCCTCGGGTCCCGCGGCGAGTTCGGGGAGCACCTTCTCGAAGTACGCGGCCAGTTCGGCCCGGTCCGCCGGCGCCCGGTCCGGGTCGAGCCCCACCAGCCGCGCGCCGACCCGGTGTTCCCCGATGTAGCGGTCGGCCTGCGCGTCCGTGAGGCGGAAGCCGGAGCGCCGCAGGACGTGCAGATAGGAGTCGATCTCCGCGCAGTGCACCCACAGCAGCAGTTCGGGCTCGTCCACCCCGTAGCGCTCGCCGGTGTCCGGGTCGGTGGCGGTGAGCATGCGGTGGATCTTCCGCACCCGGGCCCCCGCCCGCTCCGCCGCCTCGGTGGTCCCGTAAGTCGTCGTTCCGACGAAGTTCGCGGTGCGCATCAGCCGGCCCCAGGCGTCGCTCCGGAAGTCGGAGTTCTGCATGACGCCCCGTACGGCGCGCGGGTGGAGGGCCTGAAGGTAGAGCGCGCGGATCCCGGCGACCCACATCATGGGGTCGCCGTGCATCTGCCAGGTGACCGACTCGGGCCCGAACAGCCCGGGGTCACCGGCTCCGGTGGGGTCCACTCCGCCAGTGTGCCCGGGATTGCCAATTGGCACACGCGAGCACGCCTGAACTGCTGTGATGCCCGGACCCGACCACCGGTCACGGTCTGACAACAGGCCAGGTGGTCGGGCCCGTGGTCGGGGCCGTGGTCGGGGCCGTGGTCGGGGCCGTGGTCGGGGCCGTGGTCGGGGCCGGTCACGGGTGCGCAGGGTGCCACCGCGCCACATTGCGCGGCCCGATTGCGCACCGCGACGGCGGTACGCCCTCGCGGCAGTGCGCAGCTGCTGCGCACAGAGTGGACGCCCGTGCGCATTGGGCCGGCTCCTTGGTTGCGCAACGGCTGTGGCACCCCGATCTGCGGCGCTCAGCGTGCTGGTCATCCCGTGCCGTGCGTGCGCCGCCTAGGCCTCACCGTAGGGCGGCGCCAGCCGTGGTGGGGTCTGTGGTCGGGGTCTGTGTCTGTGTCTGTGTCTGTGTCTGTGTCTGTTCTAAGTCTTTAGCAGTCTCTCTGACCTGGGAGTTTTAGCAGGTCGCCTGACAAGTTGGCAGCCGCTGGCCCCCGGGGCTGTGGGTGTCGCAATGGAGAAGATGCGGCGTCGGGTACGCCTCCCCCGCTTGGCAGCCTGAAGCGCCATCGCGGCCGGGCCGACCGCCCTGTGCGTCACCATCACCTCAGCCCCGACCACAGTGCAGGCCACACCCCAAGCCCGGCCCGGGCGCGCATCGCTGCGCAGAGAAACGACCCCGCCGGGAATGCTCAGCTGTTCCTCGGCGCCTGGCTGCGCAGCAGCCGGGATGACGCCACAAGTGCGCAGGCGCGGCTTGCGCACTCGATAGAGCCGGAGGTCGAACCTGCGGCTGGGGACTCGGCGTCCGCCTCGCGGTCAACCGCGGCCTGCCCCTCGTCCTCACCGGCCACGTCGAAGGCGACGTCATCCAGCACGGGGAGATCTTCGCCCCGCTGCGCGCCATGGACCTACGGGTCGGGCATATCGTCACGGTCCTTGAGAGGATGGCGATCTTTGACGACAACAGCGGACCCTCCTTCCCCGCTCCGAGACCGAGGCTGGACCCGCGTCCTGCCGGACGGCGACCCTCGCACTCTCCCGCGACGGGAAGGCACGGTCTGGCTCTACCTCAACCGAGTCCGCCCAGCTCTGGGTGAGGGACCGGAACGGAATCCGAGCACGCCGCGAGCGGGTGCCGGGAATTCACTGGTCCCCACAACTCAGTGAGAGCGGGTTACCGCGCACCCCACCAGCCCGGAAACGCCGGACTGAGTGCCCACCCTCACCAACAGCTCTGCCCGTGCACCACCCGTTCGGGGTGGCCGCAGAGGTCGTGAGGCAGAGCGCGGGGAGACTGCACCGCCCATGAGTATCCGGCTCGTCCGCGAGTCGCCGAAACGGGTTGTAAGCCCGTGTGGTCTCCCCACCAGGCCCGGACCGGTCTCGCCGGCGAGGGCAACGCCAAGCCCACTGACCCAACGGTAGAGGTACGCGGTACCAGCCCCGACTCGGGGATATCGGCCGCAGAGTTCCCCGGTTCAAGTCCGGGGGTGGGCACGCAACGACGAGCACCAGGACGACGACCAGGGGATGAACATGCGGTGTGTTGACTGCACCGAGCCCGCCACTCACCGGGGCCGCTGCGAGGGTCACCACCGGGTCTACGAACGAGGCGCTTCGGTACGTGCTCGGCGAGTCCGCCGGGCGGTGCTGGTCCGGGCGTTCTCGGGGGCCGCTCGACTCCGTGCTCTGGTCGGTGCCCGTGGTGGTGCTCGCTGTGGGCGGTGCGGGTCGCTCGTCCTCGCGGACGTGGTGGACGTGGACCATGTGCAGCCGCTCGCCCTCGGTGGCGAGGACACGGACACGAACGTTCAACCCCTTTGCCACGGCTGCCACCAGCGCAAGACTGCAACGGAGTTCGGGGGCATATCGACATCGTCCTGAAACGGCCCTACCGCATGTAAATCCAGGTTCCGAATCCAGAAGTAAGTGCGGTGGCAAGCGCAGTTATGAGCCGTGCAGGAAATCGATCGGCAGTCACGCGGAAGTCGCCAATCCTGACTTCGAAATAGGGTTCCTTTTTGGGCATAGCTGACCTCCGCGCTGTTATGAGTTGGGTTTCAAAGCGCCGACCGCTTACGGACGTTGGGCCACTCAGAGTGGCTCTCGGTGCAAACAACGGTACTAGGTAGGTAAAGGATTAACCCTACTGCTTTGGGAGGATCTTTCCTTGCCGTGCTCCGCAACACGCTACGCGGCCCGCTGACTCTCAGTCATGGAGGGGCCGATTCATGACCAAGCCGGTACACGACCGAACCCGGTCGTGCAGCACACGCGGGAGGTGCAGCAACGAGGCACGAGCGCACGTCATCGACTAGTGATCCACGCTGTGAACCCCGACCACGCGCTAGCTGTCAGCAACGTCAACAGCTTCACCCGGATGCGCTGCATGGTCACGCGGAGCCCGCCGATGCGGATGTCCACCGCTCGTTGGGTGGGTTCGTGCTGCATTGCTTCTCCCTGCGTCTATTGATGCCACCTGGTGCCCTGTGAGGCGGGTTCACTGTGATTGAGAGTGGGGCGGATTGTTCCGGTAGCCGCAAAAGTAAGCGCTGCGAACAGGCCATGACAAAGCAGCAACTGCACCCCAGGCAGACGACGAGAACGACTCCGACAGCCCCGCTGAGGCAGTTGGGTGACTACAGCCCCGGAACGGTCCCGAAATGCTGTCAGGGAGCCCCACCGGACGCGCGCCGAGAGCATCAGGAAGCATCCCCTCCCACTGAATTCACCGAGCTACTGCGGGCTTTGTACCGGGCACCGGTCCATCTGGTGCGACGGGTGCTGCGGATTCGGCGGGTGTCAGCTCTGCGGATGGACCGAGAAACGCCCCTGCCCCATATGCGTTGGTGGCAGCGCGGAACCTGTCCGCTGGTGACTCCGGCCCGCTGAGGACGGCCCGAGCAAGGCTCAGCGCGTCGGCCGCCCCGCCTGTGCGTCCCATATCCCCGTGACGCATGGGCGGGGCCCTGTTCCCATATCTCATCCCCCAAAGCCAGGAGCGCGCTTCGGCGTGCCCGCACAACGAGGAGACGTCTTGCACAGTGACATTGACCTGACCAACCCGCTCGGTCGGTCGGCGCATCGGCGCTCTCGCGCTGATCCGTAACGAGAGCGGAGCGGTCCTCATGGTCGAACCGTCCTACAAAGACGGGTGCATCCTGCCGGGAGGCGCAGCGCACGGCGACGAACCCGCACACGAGGCGTGCGCCCGTGAAGTGACCGAAGAGACCGGGCTTGCCAACTTCCGGCCGGGCCGGTTGCTCCTGGTCGACTACACCCCCGCGCAACGGAAGCACTCGCCGTTCTCGACGGCTTCGGGCCCGCGCAGTTCCTCTGCGAGGGCAAGTCGGTGACGGCGGACAACCGGTAATGGGAATCGCCAAGCGAACCGTAGCGGCGGCACAGGCAGCCATCGAGCGGGACCGGACGAACGGCACACCGCAGAACACGCACGGGTCACTCGCGGACCGACACGTCCGCACCCACACGCCGGAAAGCCTCTACCCCAACGAGGCTGACGACGACAGCGACACCGAGACGGCGTCATAGCACCGGTTCGAGTCGAGCCCCGTCCATGCACCTCCCCCGGCGCATTGGGCGGGGCTTGCGCATGGTCCCGGCACCAGCTTCCCGTCAGCTAAGGCGTGCCCGGCGGATCATGAGTGTTCCGATGGTCATGGCCGTTTAGTTGGTCGTGGGCCGTGGTGATCTGACGAACGAGGAGTGGCTCCGTCTGGAGCCTCATCTGCCTGTGGGCGGGCGGCGTGGTGGGCGGTGGGCCGGCCACCGGAGGGTAATCAACGGGATTTTGTTCCGTGAGCGGACGGGGATCCCGTGGCGAGACCTGCCGGAGCGGTTCGGCAGGTGGAAGACGGTCTACGAACGGCACAGACGCTGGTCCGCCGGCGGCACCTGGGAACGGATACTCCAGGCCGTCCAGGCCGACGTCGATGCCGATGATCGGATCGACTGGACCATGGTGGGCGTCGACTCGACGTCCTGCCGTGTCCACCAGCACGCCGCCGGCGCCCGCAGGAAGGCTCCGCGGACACCGAAAAAAGATCAAGCCCTCGGCAGCACCGCCCCGACGAGGGACTCGGAAGGTCCCGGGGCGGACTGACGAGCAAGATCCACCTCGCGAGCGACGGCGGCTGCAGACCACTCGCCCTGCTGGTCACTCCCGGCCAGTGGGGCGACGCACCACAGATCATCCCGGTCCTCGAACGCATCCGCGTGCCCCGCACCGGAGAAGGAAGGCCGCGCACCACCCCGGACCGACTGAGCGCAGACAAGGCGTACTCGTCCCGCAGCAACCGCCGCTACCTGCGCAGACGCCGGATCAAGCACACGATTCCTGAGCCGAGGGACCAGAGAGCCAACCGTCGGCGCCGTGGTGGCAGAGGCGGCCGTCCTGTCGGCTTCGACAAGAAGCAGTACAAGCGCCGCAACGAGGTCGAGCGGACGATCAACCGCCTGAAGAGCTTTCGCGCCGTTGCGACTCGCTTCGACAAACGGGCCTACGCCTTCCACGGCACCATCACGGTGGCCGAGATCCGGCTCTGGCTCCGAGCATGATCCGGCGACGCTGCCTCAACCCGTGAAGGGATCTTCCACCGTCGCGATGTACGGCGACAGCAATGCCTCCGTGTGCTGCGTGACCCTGCCTCGAACGAGCCTCAGCACGCGTACCTCGTTCTCGCGATCCGATTCCTCGTCATCGAGAACGTGGAGGAGCCCGTAGGAACCAGGGGCTACCACGGCAACATGCTCAAACAGTTCGACAACGTCAGGTGATGAGCGGTGATTGGAAGAGCCGCCGAGGTGGATGAACGGCTCGCCGTTCATCCACCTGAGGTCAAGCAAGTACGGGCTGTCCATCTGGGCGATGTGACGGCGAAGCTCATCGACGATCTGCCGCAACCGGAACTCATCGTCGTCATCGGCTGCGGTCTCCCTGACCGTGATCTCCCCGTGGTACTCAAACATCCCACGATCGTAGTGAGATGACCCGCTCCACCGTTCCGGCCGCAGCATGATCCGCCGGACACGCCTCAGGTCCCGAGCCTCACCGACGACCAGGCGGCAGACATCGTCACCGCTGTAAAGTCGTCGTTCAGCGACTGAACAGACACGGAAGCGCCCCGTTCGGCCACGTGCCGGGCGGAGCCCCTTCGGCCCTCTCACAGAACTACCAGTTACGAGTATCCGGTGGAGCTGATGCATTGATGCGCCTGGAAGTCGCTTGTGACCGACCCTCGCTTTCAACCCGCTCTTGCCATCCGCTTCGGCGGATTGGGCGTCGACCGCCTCTTGTCCACTCGTCGGCCAGGCCACCCTGTGGCGTGGGATCCGCGTGACCGCCGTGGGCACCGGCGCAGCGGCGGACCTGCCCGGCGTTGCCCAGACGGCGTCGCCATCCCTGCGGCCGCTGCTCGACTACGCCCGCCCCGCCTCCTTCTCACTCATCTTCACCCGGCCTGGGAAAAGCGGCTCCAGAGGGGATGTCAGCATCCCGACCACGGGCGTGGGCCTGGGTTGAGCTGCGCGGATACCAGTGTCGGGCTCTGAAGTCGCGCAAGAGATGCTGCAAGAGACGTCGCAGGAGAAGCCGCAAGAGATCCCGCTAGAGATGTCGTGTCCCTCTTCACCAGAGCACGTGGCGCCGAGCGCGCGGCTGGCGCGTAGCACGTTGCATTCCACCGGCCGGAAGGTGCAGGAACGGGTGTAGGTCAAGTGTGTGGCGCATCCGGCGACTCGATCGGGTTGCCGCCCACAGACCCCGACCACGGATCGCCCCCGTGGCTGAACTCGAGGTCGGGCCGACCATGGATGCGTGGGTGTCTGCGCCGCAGTACGTGACGCCGATTTGGGGGCGCCAGGCACCGAACAGTATGGATGGGCATCCTCATCTGCGGTGGAGCGCCTCGGACCAGGCTTGGAGCGTGGCTTGGAGGGGCAGGTTGTTCTCCGCGGGCCACGGTCTGGAGTAGCTGGGCGCATATGGTCGCTTCGACGGCGAGACCGACCGGGCTGCCCACCACGGGGAAGGCGGCGCGGACGCGGGCGGCGGTATGCCGACTGTGATGACGATCGTCACCCGTCCGAACCGCATCAGATCAGGGCTTTGCCCACCTCGTAGATGGACGGCCGATCCCCCGGCGAATGGCTGAGCATCGCGTCGACCAGTTCACCCAGCTCACCGGGCACCTTCACGGGCCGACGCCGGCCGTTGGCCACTGCATCTCTCTGCACGAGGCGCGGAGCGTCATCCGGGTACTCGACCGCCCGCCAGCCCGTGGCCGAGATGAGCAGCGACGCCCCGAGTGCGTAGATGTCAGCTTCCTGTGTCGGCTCCGCTTCCCCGGTGTCGAGCACGCTGCGCGCGATCTCCGGTGCCTCGTAGTGGACGAGGCAGCCGCGGAACGGGAAGTCGTACCCCGTGGGTACCTGTCCTCCCTGGGCCAGGGCGAGGTCAATGAGGTGCGTTCGCTCCGGCCCGACGATGAAGTGCGCGGGCTGCACATCACCGTGAGCCCAGCCCCGCACGTGGAGATCAGCCAGGGCCTCGACACAGCCCAGCGCCGCGCTGGATTGGGGCTTGATGGACGAGCCCTGCTTACGGCATGGCTCCCACAGCCTGTAGAGGTCCGGCCCCTCGTGCCACGGCTGGAAATTCCAGGTACCGCGCTCCCATTCTCCGTACGCAACGGCGTCGAGCCCGAGGCGATGCAGGACAGCGCCCTCGCGTGCGGGCGCGAGCACGGTCCAGGGCTGAGCGGTCCACTCGGCCGTGGCCTCGATCGGATAGCCGAGCTTCACCGCGAAGTGGCCCCGGTGGCTCTCCACCTCCCACACCGTGGAGCCTCGACGATTGATGACCATGCGCTGAGTCGTGGGTATGAGCGCGTCGAGCACCACGATCGGCAGTTCAGGGGTTGGGCTGGACAAGATCTCTTCTCCCTCCGGGCGAGCGCGGCCGAACACGAGTCGAGGCCGGCCGCGTCGCTGTTGTCGTGAGCTACGCCTGACCGTACGGTCGGCCACAGTCCGAGTCGCACTGCGCGAGGTTCGTGCCGTCCACGGTCCACAGGTCGTCGAGGACCACGAACCCGGCCGCCTTCATGGCGCGAGCCGAGGCAGCGACCTTCTCCAGGTCGCGGCCTCCTCCACCTGGCATTGGGTTGTGGTGCAGGAAGCGGCCCGCGTACTGCTCGCACAGTCCGGCGTATTCCTTCGTGTGCAGGATGAGCGCGTGAAGGCCGTGGTCGACGTCGTCGGACGGGACCATTGGAACGGTGGCGGTAGCTGCCGTGACCAGGAACGCGACCGCCTGATCCGCGATCCGCTCAGCGCGCTCGGGGGACTGCCCGTTGTGGGTGACCACGAAGCGGGCCAGGCTCTCGAACAGCTCTTCGCCAGCCACCGCGCGACCGGTCTTCTGATCGTTCGCTGTTGCCGTCATGTGCGATCTCCTCAGGTGAGGTGGTGCAGGACACGTACGACCCGTCCCGATCGTCGAGCTCGGCTCAGAGACGATCAGGAAGCGGGCTTGGAGGCCGACCCCGGACGGGGACGGGGAGCCGGGCGGATCGGCACCCGTCCGGGGTCGGCCGGTCTACTGGCCGGTCCCGAGGGCCATGCCGATCACCAGACCGCATGAACCGCTGATGCAGATGATGAACAGGACCCCGGCGTACCGGCCGATGGCGCGCATCACAGCGGGACCTGACTGTCGTTGTTCCGCACGGCCAGGCGCGCGCTCAGTTCCTCCCGCGCACTGGGTGCCACCACACTGCCCGGCATGGCATCCCACTCCTTGCCGCCACGGACCGGCCGCATCTGCACGCGGCCACCGATCTCCCCCATGACGACGCCGATACGTCCGGTGGCACCGTCTTTCGCCAGTTCGCCGACGGCTGGTCTGGTCTGCTGATTGCTCGCCATGCACACGAGCATCGCGATCCAGGTACCCCCGCCAAAAGGTCAGGCTGATTACCCAACTTGGGTAATATCGCGGCAAGTAGAGAATCCGCGACGTTGCGTAGCCCTCGCAGTGTGGGAGCTTGCCCGATGCCCGACGCCGACCGGCCGCAGGAGTTGCCTGCCCGGCTGCTCACCGATCCCGAGATGATCAATGCGTGCCGGGCACGGGACTTCGGCAGAGTCTTTCGGCTCGTGAAGACCAGAGCGGGCATCTACCCGTCGATGATCGCGAGACGATGCGAGCTGACGCCCAGTCGTGTCGGTGAAGTCATCGCAGGCCGACGCCAGTTGCTTCACATGGACGTCGTCGAGCGCATCGCCGACGGCTTGCGCATTCCAGGGCACATGCTAGGGCTTGCCCGGCGCCCGTGGGAGACGCCGCAGGCTCTCGTCGTCACCGAGCGCGAGGCACCCCAAGTACCGGAGCCGGAACAGCAGGCCCCCGCGTCGCTTCCGGGGCCCGATGTGGACAGCATCCTTGCGCTGACCACGCGAACCAACCTCAGCGCGGCCACGCTTGAAGCATTCCGGTCCTCCATCGAGGACTACTGGCGACGAGATGACCAGCACGGCGGAGAGGCTCTCAGGCCGGCCGTCGTCGGTCAGCTTCGGTATGTGGTCGGACTCCTGAAGGAAAACCGACCCCCGGCCATCCGAAACGGCCTGTACGGGATCGCGGCCGAGCTCGCACGCCTCACCGGCTGGACCTACTTCGACGCCCGCCAGTACAACCAGGCCCGCGCTTACTTCACCGAGGCCCTGCAACTCGCCAAGGCCATCGACGACCGCCAGTTCATGGCCAACGTCCTCGCCTGCATGAGCTTGCAGGCGACCTACCAGGACAAGCCCGCGGACTCCCTGGCCCTCGTGACCGCCGCCCAGGACCAGGCCCGCTCCGCCATCGACACCACTCCACGGGTCCTGTCGATGCTGTCCATGCGGGAAGCCTTCGCCCACGCCACGCTCGGCAGCCAGACATCCACTCACCGGACGATCACGGAAGCGCACCACCAGTTCGAGCAGATCCAGGCCGGCGACCCGGACCCGTCGTGGGTGGCCTACTTCGACGAACCGAAGCTCATCGTGGACACCGGCATTGCCCACGGCCGACTGGGCGAAGCCGCGACCGCTGAACCGTTGATCGCTGACGCCTTGCGTCGGGAAGCCCGCAACAACCAGCGAGGCCGTGCGTTTCACGCGTTCTGGCTGGCTCGTACGCAGCTGGACCAAGGCAAGCTTGATCAGGCGTGCCACACCGCCACCCAAGCTCTGGAGCCCGCATCAGCGGTCGCTTCAGAGCGCGTGTCAGGCCACCTCAGGGAGTTCTACGACCAGTTGGCCCCACACAGGCAGGAGCCCGTAGCCCTGGCCTTCGAGGCGCGGCTACGGGAGCTCCTGCCACCGGTCACCGGATCGCTTCATCCATGAGCACGTACAGGAGACCGACGAGGGATCCACTGCTCACGATCTCGCGGCGGTCGATCATTCCCCGTATCTCGCTGAGCGGGATCCACTCGATGCGGTC
Organism: Streptomyces sp. NPDC005141; assembly: GCF_053599975.1. Lineage (NCBI taxonomy): Bacteria > Bacillati > Actinomycetota > Actinomycetes > Kitasatosporales > Streptomycetaceae > Streptomyces > Streptomyces sp. NPDC005141. The sequence goes on from NZ_JBSFYW010000004.1 coordinate 253,698, forward strand.
GGACTCGTTCTTCTCCGTGGGCGGACCCTCGTAAGTCGCACCATCCGCACGGAAGACGTGGTGCTGTGAGTCCGTGATCCCGTTGGCCGGCTCGGCGTAGATCAGGGGCTTGATGGGACCGGGACGCCAGCCCGTCTCCTCCAGGACTTCGCGCGCTGCCGCCTCTTCGGGAGTCTCGCTCTCCTCGACCAGACCCATGGGCAACTCCCAGGCCCACGAGTCGGTGATGAAGCGGTGCCGCCACATCATCAGCACCTCCTGGCGGTCGTTGACGACGGCAGCCACGGCCAGGTGCCGAAGGCGAACGACGTGGTACTCCCACCTGCGCCCGTCAGGCTGTTGGACGTCGACCAGACACAGATTCACCCAAGGGTTGGTGTAGATCTGTCGCTCACCGTGGGTCTTCCACTCCATACCTGCGGCCCCTCTCGATCGGACTCCAGGATCTCAGACCACCCCAGAGGACGGCGCAAGTTCAGCTGCCTTTCGCGTCACACTGACGAAATGCCCTGCGGAGAGCTTGCACTCTAGAAAGTGGCCAAAGCCCCTTGGAGAGAAGTACCGAACGTGGTGGCAGGGTAGTTCGTCGAACCCTCTGCTTGGGAAGCTGAGGTGATCTGGGGCTTACTGGGGGACTGACCTGGGGCGGAGGGGCGTCGACAGCTGGTGGCGGGTCCTCTGATTCCCCCGTGTTCCCCGCGGCTCCCCGTGGGATCTGGCACGCATCTGGCACGACCTCTCAAGGGTGAAGGAACGCCGTGGGGATATCCCCAGCTGCCTGGGAAAATGGTGCGATGAACATCGCGTGTGAGCTTCGCGGGTTGCTTGCCTCGCTGGCTCGGGAGGAAGGGGTCCTCGGCCGCGTCTCGCCTGAGGCTGAGGGCTCAGTAGAGGAGCAGATTCGCGGTCTCGTTGCCGAGGCCGAACAGGATTGGGAGCGGTACGCCGCGCCTGGGGTGACTGGGGCCCCTACTCGCTGGCCGAGGTGGATGAGGCGCTCATCGAGGTCGACCCGAAATGTGCGACAGACCTCATCTTGCATCTTTAACGTCCGTCGACGCACCATTCGACGACGGACGTTAAAGATCAAACTAGGCCCCGTACGGATACGCATCCGCCGTGGGGGAGCCGATGCACTGGATCTGCTCAACGCCCCCATCCGGCACGGGATATTCGGAAGAAGGGGAGGGGCTCGTGCCGTCTCCGACGCCGCGGCACGGACCCCTCCCGAAGCTATCTGGCCCTTCACCCAGGTGCCTCAGGCTGACCAACCCACACCGGATCAACCGTAGCGATGACCGGCAGCTGAATCGAGCACTGCACACCATCACGCTGATCAGGATGCAGCTGGACCGGGTGACCGAGACCTACGTCGCCCGCCGGGCGGCCGAGGGCAAGACCTCCCGAGACGCACAACGGTGTCTCAAGCGGACCATCTGCCGCCAGATCCTCAAGCTCATCGAACGCCCGAGCCAGAGGACATCCAGAACCTTGAAGATCCACCACCGGGTCGTCGACTTCGGCCGGGGACAACGTCGTAGTGAAGTGATTTCCCTGGGCTACCTCTCAGCCCTCCTCGGCAGCCAGCTCCCCCCGGGGCTGCTATATCGCGTCAAGCGTCCGGCCCTACGCTGGTGAAAATTGGTGGGGGGTGCCCCTTCTTCGGGAACGGCTCAGTGACTCGTGGGACGCGGGCGTCCGAGCGCGAACCGGCTCGGTCCGGGCTCTCCGCGTACCAGCGCGGCCGCCAGCTCCCCGATGACCGAAGCGAACTTGAAGCCGTGCCCGGAGAACCCTCCCAGCACGGTGACCGGGCCCTGCCGGTCGATGACGAAGTCATGGTCGGGGGTGGTGGTGTACAGGCAGGTCACGGCCTCGGGCGCGGTGTGGTCCACGCCCGGGAGCCAGCGCTCGGCGTACGCCGCCAGCTCCCGCAGGATCGCGGCGTCCGGGGTGCGGTCGCGCCGGTCGGGGTCGACGACCGGGCCGACGCCGTGGAAACCCGCCTTGACGCCGTCGGTGCTGCCGAGTCCGTACACCCCGTCCGCGGTGAGGCCGTCCATGGGCAGCGCGGCACCCGGGTGGTGAATGTAGCTGGGCCAGGTGAGCGCGTCCGCCGCGGGGAAGTGCGCGGGCTGCTCCTGGGTAACACGCAGCACCGGTACGCCGCCGACCAGCGGAACGGTACCGCCGCCCAGCATTCCGGGCGCCCAGCCGCCGACCGCGACCACGACCGCATCGGCGCGCAGTTCCTCCTCCGTGTCCGTGACCACCCGGACCTCGGCGTCGCCGTGCACCGACAGCCCGGTCACCCGGACGCCGTGCCGGACCTCCGCGCCGGGCGCCCGCGCCGCCTGCTGGAAGGCGGTGACCGCCTCGTCGGCGTGCAGGCGTCCGGCCTCCGGGTGGAAGACCGCACCGGTGTCGGCGCGCAACCCCGGCCAGCGCTCGGCGACCTCCTCCGGGGCCAGCCGCTCGGCAGGGTGTCCGGCGACGGTCAGCGCCTCGTACAGTGCCTCGGTCGTGGCGGCCGGGCCGTGGTCGACGGCTCCGGTGAGGGTGAGGACCTGCCGTCCCGTCTCCTGCTCCAGCCGCCGCCACAGCGGCAGCGACCGCACGGCGAGACCGACGTAGAAGGGGTCCGTGTGGGCCAGCCGGAAGATCCGCGAGGTGCCGTGCGAGCTGCCCCGGTCGTGGCCGGGCGGGAAGCGCTCCAGCAGGGTGACGCGGTCACCCCTGGCAGCAAGCCTCCACGCGGCGGACGAGCCCATGACCCCGCCACCGATGACGACGACTCGACGAGAAGACACGATGCTCGATCCTTTGGTGAACGATCCGGACCGACCAGGCAACCGGACGCCCCGAGGTTTTCCGGTGTGACCTGCAACTTTCTATCAGCCATCAGCCCGGAGCGAACCGGCCGGGTCGCCGCCGCCCGCCCCCTGTGCCCGTCGACACGCTCGACCGTGCTCCAACTCTCCTTTCCAGGCTGGTTTGCGAGCGAACCACGGCCATTCGGACCGCAAGGCCCGTGCGTTGTAGCCAGGGGCTGATGTCGCGGTCGGCTCGATGCACCTCTTCGCCCTGACCGCAGGGCTTCCCCCCTCCCCGGCGGCGAGAGGCGCATTCCAACTGGGCCGCCGGCGAAGGGAATGCGTTCTTCCAGCCATGCGCGGGTCACGGCGTGCATCGTGACCGCGCCGCCGGCTGCGGAAGTGACGGGGGTTTGATGGTGATCCGAGCCGCGTTGAGCCGAGGTCAGCTCTGCTCAGGGACTCGATGGACACCTTGGGCAGCTTTCGGGCCAGTGGAGCAGGGAGCCACCAGGCCCATGTGCCGAGCATCCGCATGACCGCGGGAACGATGAGGCATCGGATGACGACGGCGTCGAGCAGGGCGGCAACGGCAAGGCCGAGTCCGAACTGCTGGAGCATACGGTCGTCGCTGAGGACGAAGCCTCCGAAAGGGTGCCTCTGAACTCCAAGCGTCTGATGGGGTGACGGCGCTCGTGGAAACCGGCTCTGGCCGCAGTTCCGGATGCTGTTGGTGATCTTCACTCTGGGTGACTTCTTCTGACCGTGGCTGTGTTCATGTCCTCGTGATGCTGCGCTGGTGGGAGCGGGGCGGTTCGGCGGTCGGAGGGGCGACCGCAGTGGCAATGGGTTCGGTTTCGGGGCGGGTGATTCCGCCGTTGACGGTGCGGATGGCCCGGGCGAGCAGTCCACGGGGCACGACCGCGATGTGGGTGCGTGATCGGCTGGACGGCATGTTCACGGATGCCGACTCGGCTCAGCTGGCTCTCGTGTCGGTGCTGCAGTACGCGGAGAAGCCGACTACGCCGAAGTCCTGACCGAAGAGGGCGCGGTAGTAGGCGACTTCCGGTTCGCGCTCCATCCAGATGTTGCCGGTGGGGGTCTCTGTTGTTGCGTCGTCGGACCATCCGGTTGGTTTCCGCTGCACTCTTCGAGATGCACGACGAATGGATCGCCTTACCTCGCCGCCACCTCCCCGAAGGCAATATGGGTGATATCTACCGAAAACTCTCTTTTAGTTCCTCCGCGCTGCCCAACGCACCGAAATGCAACCGCCAGTTGATCCCCAACACCATGACGAGGGCCACTACCTGGCGGATGCGTGTTCCCGACCGAGTGGCACTCGCTTCGACATCCTCCCGTGCAGGTCATCGGAGGCCATTTACCCAAAGATTACTGGGCAGTTGACCTCAGGTTTCGTGGTAGCGTCCTTGTTCGGAGGGACAGTGCAACCTGAAAGGGAAATCGTGAACACGGAGAAGATCGCCGCTCGCCGCCTCTCACTGAAAGAGGTGACGAAGCTCGGCGTGAAAGACAGGCTCTTCATTTCCGCCGACACGGCAGAACTCAAGCTTCCCGACTGCTATGTCCCTGCTTTGCTGACCAAGTCCGGTGAGCATTTCGAAGGCGGCTCGATCACGGCGAGAACCGTATTCCAGGAAGAGGTCTCCTGCCTTCCCGACGACGAGAATGAAGCCGGAATCTACTTGGCCGACGAGAACGGCTCGGTGACCATCGAGGTCCTCCAGTCCGCCGGTGTCGTGCTGGACCTGGCACTTTTCGTCCCTGGTGGGGACAAGGGGGCCCTCACGGCCCTTTACGCTGCGGCCCGGCAGGCGTTCGGCGCCGACATCGTGCAGATCTGGCGCCAGGGCCTCAAGGAGGTTCCCGACGTGAAGGTCGACATCTTCGAGGAGCAGATTCCCCGGGGACGCAAGGGGAGCGACAGCCCCAAGCGTGACCGTCGCGCGATCGACACCTACCCCACCCGTGCGGACTTCATCGAGTTCTCCGCGGGGTGGAAGCCGGTCGTTGAGGTTCACAGGCCGATTGTTGACGACACCCCGACTATCTGAGACCGCGTTTGAGATCTTTGTAGATGGCGCTGTGGCTTTACGCTCCAGCTGGCGGATGAGCCCGACAGTTAGCGGAGCCGAGCGCATCAGTTGGCGGGCGAGTACGACTTGCAGCGCTTGCCTGTGAGCTCTTCAGAGAGCTCGGGAGATCCAGCCGGGGAGCTGGATCTCCCAAAGCGCAAGGTGGCGTTCGCCTACCTCAAGTACGGCGACTCGGCATGATCGAATCCGAGTTTGAGATCAGCGAGGATCTGGTCCGCGACCGCGCTGGTGACAGTCTCGAGGTGGTGCGCGGTCCAGCGCATCTGTCCGCGTCCGCCAGCCCTGGCCAGGGAGCCTTCACCTGCCAAGGGTCGTTTGTGTCCGCTGGTTTCCGGATGGTGCCGTACCGGACGCCGCGTCCCTATCGTTGCGCCATGACGGACGAACAACTACCTGCACAGGTCTTCCCGAACCACTTTCCCGAGGCGGTGGACTCCCGGCCCGGGGTGCCGCAGGACAGCTGCGACTGCTTCAGCCAGGTTCGGGTGAGTTCCCCCGGCGCGGTGGCGTCCTTCCACGCCGAGATCCAGGACACCAGTGCTCCGGGCTGGCTCCGGTTGATGGAGCTGATCGAAGAGGCGGCGGCCGACAGACGGGAGGAATTCCGCCCGCTGCCGGAGCTGAGCCCTGAGGAGCGGCGGCAGATCGTGACGCTGCCGGCGTCGATCGGGCGGCTGACGGCGGTACGGACCCTTGTACTGTACGGGAGCAACCTGGTCCGGATACCTCCAGAGATCGGCGACATGACGAGCCTGGAGCAGTTCAGTCCCTACACTTCGCGACGGCTGCACTGGTTCCCGTACGAAATCACGCGGTGCGCTCGGCTTGCGCGCAGCACGGTGAGCACACGCTCGATCTACGGCAACTACAAGCACCGGCCGCCCTTCCCGCGGCTCCTCCCGCCCGGTGATACCGTCCTGGACCTCGATAGCCTGGCTCCCTTCCGCTGGGGCACCATCGCGGCTCGCACTTGCAGTGTCTGCACCGGGTCGATTTCGGCGACAGGCCTTCACCAGGCTTGGCTCTCCCAGGTGGTGGCGACGACGTTCTGCCGCTATTGGTCAACGCCTGCTCCCAGGCGTGCCTCGACGCTCTGCCACCCGGGCCAAAGGGCTATATCCCTACAGCTCATCGCGGCGGCGCGATCGAACAGCCACCGTCGCGTTGACCGTCGTCAGCCGGGCCCCGATTCCTGACGCAGCAGAGCCGGTAGCTGTCTTCGTACTGCGCCACCTCGCTGGGGGCCGCGCGGTGGGCGTGCAGGCGGGCGAGGCTGTCGTCGACGGCCAGGGTGACACGGTGCAGGCCCAACAAGTTGATCGACGTGTTCCGCGGCTGCCGCCCGGGCGCCTGGGGAGGTCGAACCACGCGACGGGCGATGCTGTTGCGACCTGGACATGGCAACGCCCGCCTGGGCAGTCCAGTCGGGTGAAAACACTCAATAAGGCCATCAGCCGGGTGCGCTCCGCATTGGTTGCCAGTGGCACGGCGCGGCAGGCGCGATGGAGTTCGGCGGCGGTGGCGGACCAGGTCAGGGTGATCTCGATGGCGTGGTGCCGTGTCACGGCCGGGCCGCCTTCCGACCACACTCTGCTGGGCCGGGGTGCCGAATGCGGTCCGGTAGCCGGCTGTGGATGTGCTCGTGGTGGATGAGCGGGTCGAAGGGTTCCCAGTCGGCGACAGCCAGATCCGCGGCGGAGGGCGTGGCAGCGTGCTGCACGCAGCGGTGCGACCGCCAGCGCAGCTGCTCGGCGTAGGGCAGGCGCGTCAGGTCGTACACGGCCATTACCTCGTTGGTCAGGGCGAGTTGACCGGCCGCAGCGGTGGCGGGCACCAGACGCCAGGCGCCTGCTGGGGCCTCATGGGTGAGTAGCGCGCTGGAGCAGCGGCGGCGGCGCCGAGTCTGGGCGACGCACTGGATCTCGTCGACAGGGCTGGCGGCAAGGTAGCGAACGTACAGGAGTTCCACGACAGGCCGGGTGGGGCGGCAGACTCCCGACGGCATCGCCTCGTTGTCCTGCGGCGCGGAGGGAAGGGCGAAGGCTCCGGCATCGATCATGCGGCGGGTCCCGGCCGTCACTGTGCACCGCTCCGCCCGCACGGCGCCTGACCGGATCACCTGCACCGCCAGACAAATCATCCACCGCCGGAGAATCTCGTATTCGGCACTGTCCCAACGGTTGGAGCGAGGCTTGATGGCACGGGCCTGTGATGAGGGACGGGATCTCGATATCCCCGTTCCGTGCGAAGCTCATATCGGGCCATGCGTCACGCACCGGTTGGCCGCGGCTCGATGACCGTTCACCCACTGGCGCGCGCCCTCAGTCCGCTCCCCGAGGAATCGTTGCCCGGCCTGCTCCTGCGGTTGGCCTACCGCTTGGAACGCCAACGCACTGACGCTGTCGTCCTTTGCTGCCGCCTACCCGCCACTGGCATCCGTACGGATCGACGGCAACCGCAACACCACTGCCGCGCGGAAGTCGTGGGCCGCCAGCATTTCCAGTCGATACTGTGCTGCCTGTCTTTCCGGGAACGGAAGTCCCGTTCAAACCCTCTATGGCGGCCCCTGGAAACTGCGCTGGCATCTTCCCGTCTCGTACGCCTGCGTCACGCACCGCACCGTGCTCTAAAAAGCCTCGTCACACAACGGCTAACGCCGCACCCGGGGCATCCCCAGTCCGATCCACGAGATGATCTCCCGCTGAATCTCGTTGTTCCCGCCGCCGAAGGTGAAGATCACCGCCGACCGGTAGCCGCGTTCGAGTTCACCGTGCAGGACGGCGCCGGCGGAGCCCTCCTTGAGGACGCCGGGGGCCGCGACGATCTCCATCAGCCAGGCGTATGCGTCCCGGCGCGCCTCGGAGCCGTACACCTTGACGGCGGAGGCGTCCTGCGGGGTGAGCGTGCCCTCCTGGACGGCGTTCACCATCCGCCAGTTGAGGAGTTTCATCGCGTCCAGCTTGGTGTGCGTCCGGGCGAGGAGGCGGCGCACCCATGGGAGGTCGACGACGCGGCGGCCGTCGGCGAGTTTGGTCTCCATCGCCCAGCGCTGGACGTCGTGCAGGGCGCGGATGGCCATGGTGCCGTGCGCCGCGAGCGTGACGCGCTCGTGGTTCAGCTGGTTGGTGATCAGCCGCCAGCCCTTGTTCTCCTCGCCGACCCGGCGCGTGGCCGGGACGCGGATGTTCTCGTAGTAGCTCGCGGTGGTGTCGTGCGAGGCGAGCGTGTTGATGATGGTGCACGAGTAGCCGGGGTCGGAGGTCGGTACGAGCAGCATGGTGATGCCCTTGTGGGGCGGGGCGTCGGGATCGGTGCGGACGGCGAGCCACACCCAGTCGGCCGTGTCGCCGTTGGTGGTCCAGATCTTCTGGCCGTCGACCGTGTAGTGACCGGTCTCCTCGTCGCCTTCCCGGACGGCCTTGGTCCGGAGCGCGGCGAGGTCCGTCCCGGCGTCGGGCTCGCTGTAGCCGATGGCGAAGTCGATCTCGCCGGCGAGGACCTTCGGCAGGAAGTACGACTTCTGCTCCTCCGTACCGAACCGCATGATGGTCGGCCCGACGGTGTTGAGGGCCATCAGCGGCAGCGGCACCCCGGCCTGGGCCGCCTCGTCGAAGAAGATGAACTGCTCCATCGGGCTCAGGCCCCGCCCGCCGTACTCCTTGGGCCAGCCCACCCCCAGCCAGCCGTCCGCGCCGAGCCGGCGGATCGTCTCACGGTAGAACCGCTTCTGCGTCGCCGGATCGCCGTACCGGGCGTAGGCGTTGTCCGGTACCAACTCGGCGAAGTAGACCCGCAGTTCGGTGCGCAACCGCTGCTGCTCCGGCGTGTATTCGAGATGCACGGCGCCTCCTGCCTCCCCGAGCCCGACCTGACGGCGCACACCGTAGAACGTGTTTCAGAAATTGGGAATGCAGATGACGGGGAAGCTCAGCCCGGGAAGCCGTCGGACGGCCCGGCCGGGCGGCCGTACTCCCAGACGCGTTCGAACTCGGCGTGGAAGTGCTCGTACCAGGGCCCGTCGCGATCCGGCCGCAGCGTGAACACCGCGTCACCGCTCGCGGAACTGTGGGAGTAGATGTCGACGTGGATGAGGCCGCCCGGCCGCTGCGGATCGAGCACCACCAGCCCGAAGGCGGGCACGAACGGCAGGAATCTCACCTCGACCCGGTCCCCGACCCCCGGCCTCTCCATCAGCTCCCGCAGCAGGTCGATCGACGGGCGCAGCCTGTTCTCGTACACGTCCGGCCGGTCGGCGAGTGTGCTCCGGCGCGCGGCCTCGGCGGGCGCGGTGCCGGCCGGGTCGATGAGAGCCACCTTGATCGCGCATCCCGAGACGGCCCGGCGTTCCAGCTCGTCGATCACGTTGCGAAGGGTCCGGGCGAGGGTCACTCCGCAGATGCGTATGTCCCGCGCCTCGCGCACCTGCCGTACGAGTTCGGGCTTGTCGTGGACGAAGAAGTCCTTCGCCGAGACGTCTCCGGCGGCGCGCGCCCGTACCTCCGCCGCCAGTTCCCCGACCTGCCGCCTGCCGCCCAGCAGGCCGCCGGCCAGCAGGGCGAGGGTCGCGAGCGTGGCGGCGGAGAGCACCTCGCCGCTCACGGCGTCGAGCGCGCCGAGCACGGCCAAGGTCAGCGATAGCAGGGCCGTGACGTAGATCTCCAGATTCTCCCCGGCGGAGAGATCGGCCCGCACCCGCCGCAGAAAACGCATGGACGCCATCGTCCGAACCCGCTCGCGGTCCGTCAATGGCGCACCCGGGGCCGGGGCCGCCGCGGGAGGCGGAGCCCGGCCGGTGCCGGTCGGGCCTTGACCCGCCCGCGCGTCCCTCGTCGCCGTCAGTGGCAGGGGAAACCGAGCAGGTGGCGGGCGTCGTGGACCCACTCGTGGACGTTCTCGCCCGACACGAGGGAGGTGGCGCCCTGTTCGGCGCCGACGAAGTAGAGCAGGACGAGCATCAGGATGCCGAAGAAGGCCGCCCAGGGGACGATCGCACCGATCGGCAGCTGGGCGGGAAGGGCGGTGGGGGTAACGGTCGGCTGAGCGACGGACTGCGCCATGCGGCAGAACCTCCTGGGGAACTCGCGTCCCGTCTCGGTGGTGCACAGGACGACAGCCACGGGTCTGACTTGGCCCGCCTCGCCGCCCCTGGCCGGAGCGACGCGTGCTGGGCTTACAGTGGCGCGACCGTGCCGGATTTCCACCGGGCTTCCGCCGAACCGTCGTCAATATCCACGCGACCGTACCGCGAAGCCGGGGCCCGGCCAAGGGCGCGCACGCCCCGCACTACGTGCGCCCCGTGCGCCGGGAAGCACGGTAACCGCCCTGCCGGATCAGGGTTTTGCCTCCGGGCACGGTCCAGAACGTATGAGAGTGATGGCATGACGAGCCGAGTGATCTTGATCTCCGCGGCGATCAGCGAGGCGCTGCGCGAGGCCCGCTTCGACGACGGGAGTCCGGTGGACGCCGCGGGCCTGCGGACCGCCCGGACGGCGGCCGGTGCGGGTGCCGTGCCGGCCGGGGGCCGGCTGTGGGTCTCCCCCACCCCGCGGTGCCGGCAGACCGCGGACGCCCTCGGGCTCGAAGGCGGCGTGGAGGCAACGGAGTTAGCCGGTCTGGACGTGGGCCGCTGGCGCGGGGCGACCCTGGCCGAGGTGAGCGCGAAGGAGCCGGAGGCGGTGGCCCGGTGGCTCGCCGATCCGGCGTCGGCGCCGCACGGCGGGGAGCCGGTGCGGGTGTTCTGCGACCGGGTCGCGGAGCGCCTGGACTCGGCGGCGGAGTTCGACGGCCGAACCGTCGCGGTGGTGGAGCCCGAGGTCGTACGGGCCTTGGTGGTACGGGTGCTGGGGGCGCCGGAGTCGGCGTTCTGGCGCGTGGACGTGCCGCCGCTCACCGTCACGGAGTTCAGTGGACGCGCGGGGCGCTGGAACGTCCGCGCCGGGCGTCCGCTCGCCTAGGGGCGCCCTCCGGGACGGCCTGTGCGCTCAGCGGAGAGTCGCGATGAAGTCCGCGCACGCCTGGGCGCACGTGCGGCTGGTCTTCGCCGCGACCTCCGCGCCGGGGTGCCTGTCGAAGACGTCGGCGCACTCCAGGCAGACGTCACGGCACCACTCCAACTGGGCGCGGATACGCCGCTCGTCATGCCCCGGCTGACCGGACAGCACATGGCAGGTCGCCTCGCACACTTCCGCGCACTCGATGCCCTTGCGCCGCGCGAGCTCCTGTTCCCTCGGCCCGTCGGGATCCATGAGGCTCGCGCGCAGCGCACAGGCCAGCGCGCACTCGGCGCAGACCTGGGCGCAGGCGAAGCGGTCCTCGAGGAACTGGAAGAGTTCCTGCTGCGAAGTCGTCGTCACAACGGCCGGGTAGCCGAAGGGAGTCGGTTCAAACAGCGGGGTGCGGAGACCTCACGCGCCGGCCGCTTCGCGGGAGATCTGCTCGAACTGCGCTCCCATCGCCTCGGAGAGCGCCTGCGCGGCCGTCAACGGACGCACCATCACGGTGAATTCGTCGATGAGTCCGTCCTCGTCGAAGTGCAGGAAGTCGCAGCCGTTGATCTCCTTGTCCCCCACCTTGGCGGTAAAGACCAGCGCGTGGTCACGGCCGTCGGCCCCGGCGATCTCGCGGACGTAGCGGAAGTCGGTGAAGACGCGCCAGACGCCGCGCAGGATGGCCGCGGTGATCGCCTTGCCCGGGTAGGGCTTGAATGCGACGGGGCTGGTGAACACGACGTCGTCGGCCAGCAGCTCCTCGACCGCGCCGAGGTCTCCGGCCTCCACGGCCTTGCGGAAGGAGTTCATCGCGCCCACCTCTCATACTCAACTAATTGATTAAGTGCGGATCAGATTAGTCGTGCGGGTGCATGCCGTCTAGCCTTGGAGGATGGCATTGCGCAACGCGGTTCTGGCCGCGCTCCTGGAGGGCGAGGCGTCGGGCTACGACCTGGCCAAGGGGTTCGACGCCTCGGTGGCCAATTTCTGGATGGCGACCCCGCAGCAGCTGTACCGGGAACTCGACCGTATGGAGTCGGACGGGCTCATCGAGGCCCGGCTCGTGCGGCAGGAACGCCGGCCCAACAAGCGGGTCTTCTCCCTGACCGCGGCGGGCCTCGACGCCCTGGCCTCCTTCACCGCCGGTCCCGCGCGGTCCACCGCGATCCGCGACGAGCTGATGGTCAAGGTGTACGCCCTCGACGTAGGGGACGCCGACGCCGTCCGGGCGGCGATCGCCGAGCGGCTGGAGTGGGCGCGCGCCAAGCTGGCGCACTACGACCGGATCGGCGCCCGCCTCCTCGACGGGCGCACCGAGGAGGAGTACCTCGCCGGGGCCGAGCGCGTCGGCCCGTATCTCACTCTCCTGGGGGGACGCGCCTTCGAACAGGCGATCATCGACTGGGCGAAGCAGGCGCTGCGGGTCCTGGAACAGCGCGCGTCCGTGCCCCGGTAGGCGGGCGCGGGCTCCGGCCACCGCCCCGGCCGCCGGGTATTCCCGCGACCCCATCGGATGGCCTATGGCTGCGAGCGGGTTCCCTATTGGTCACCTATGTCCGGCGCGCATACGGTCGAAGACATCGCCGCCCTGACGATCCGCGCACAGAACGTCAGGGCGTACGACCAAGATCCCTCCCAGGTCCGTCAGGGCCCGCACTTTTCGGAGAAACGCACCATGTCGAAGATCCTTTTCGTGTTGACCGGCGCCGACCACTGGACGCTCGCCGACGGCACCCTGCACCCGACCGGCTTCTGGGCCGAGGAGGCCGCGGCACCGTACGAGGCCTTCAAGGCGGCCGGGTACGACGTCGTCGTCGCCACGCCGGGCGGCGTCGTACCGACCGTGGACAAGGGGAGCCTGGCCCCCGAGTACAACGGCGGCCAGGAAGGCGCCGACAAGGTCGCCCGCACCCTCGCGTCCATGACCGAGCTCCAGCGGCCGCTCAAGCTGTCGGAGGTGAACCTCGACGACTACGCCGCCGTCTTCTACCCGGGCGGCCACGGCCCGATGGAGGACCTCTCGGTCGACGCCGACTCCGGCCGGCTGCTCACCCTCGCGCTGGAGTCGGGCAAGCCGCTCGGTGTGGTGTGCCACGGCCCGGCCGCGCTGCTGGCCGCCACCCGGGAGGACGGCTCCAACTCCTTCGCGGGGTACCGGATCTCGGCGTTCACGAACGCCGAGGAGACCCAGGCCGGTCTCGCCGGCCAGGCCAAGTGGCTGCTCCAGGACCGCCTCGTCGAGGCGGGCGTCGACTTCCAGGAGGGTGAGCCGTGGGCCCCGAAGGTGGTCGTCGACCGCAACCTCGTCACCGGCCAGAACCCGGCCTCTTCGGCCCCGCTCGCCGCGGAACTGCTGAAGAAGCTGGCCTGAGGCCGGTCCGGACGATGCCCGGTGACCGGCTGGACGACGTCCTCGACGCCGCCTACGACTGCCTGACCCGGTACGGCGTGCGGCGCACGACGATGGACGACATCGCCTCCGCGATGGGCGTGTCCCGGTCGGCGGTCTACCAGTACGTCCACGGCAAGGACGACGCCTTCCGGCGCCTCGCCGGGCGACTGCACGATCAAGCGCTCGTACGGGCCCGCCGGGCGGCCGGCACCGAGGACGCCCCGTACGCCGAACGCGTCCGGGGCGTCCTGGCCGCCAAGCTCGGCCTGGCGCGCGGTCTGGCCGGGGACTCCCCCCACACGGCCGAACTCCTCGACGAGAAGGCCCGGTTGTTCGGCGACATCTGCCACGCGTTCACCCGCGAGCTTCGCCTGCTGCTGATCGCGCTCTTCACCGAGGCGGACGCGGGGACCCGGTCACCGGCCGGTGTCGAGCCCGCCCGGGCCGCGGACATCTGTCTCGCGCTGGTGGCCGGGCTGGAGTCGGCGCCCGACGGCGGGCGGCTGCTCGCTCCGGCGGCGGACGCCCTGCTGACGGGCTTGCTGGGCGCGCCGGCGGATGCGGCCGTCGATCCTAGGCGCCCGGCGGTCCCGTCGTGCCGCGGACTTCGAGCGCCGGGCGGGTGAGGACGACCTCGCCGGGGCGGGCGGGGTCCTCGATGCGGTCAAGCAGGCAGTGCGCGGCGCGGCGGCCGATGTCGTGGCCGGCGTTGTCCACGGTGGTGAGCCACAGGTGGCGAAGGCGCGCAAGGTAGGTGTTGTCGTACCCGACGAGGGAGAGGTCGCGCGGCACCCGGTGGCCCAGCTCCTCGGCGGCCGAGAGGGCGCCGATCGCGGCGATGTCGTTGAACGCGAAGACGGCGGTGGGCCGTTCGGGCGCGCTGAGCAGCCGTACCGTCGCCCGGTAGCCCCCCTCCTCGGTCAGATCGCCCTGCTCGACCACGGCTGTCCCGGTCAGTCCGTGCTCGCGCATGACCGCCTCGAAACCGCGTCGGCGCAGCGCGCCCGCCATTCCCCGGCCCGCGATGTGCGCGATGCGCCGGTGGCCGAGGCCCACGAGGTGTTCGGCGGCGAGGCGGGCGCCGTGCTCGTCGTCGCCCGCGACGATGTCGACGCCGGGCAGCTCGGGCTCCCGGGCGCCCGCGACGACGGTCGGGATCCGTCCGGCGGCCGTGCGCAGCGCCTCGGAGGCAGGGAGGGTGCCGACGGCGATCAGACCGTCGACGCGCAGGTCCAGGAAGGTCCGGGTGAGGTCCTCGCCGAGCCGTCGGTTGAGGTGCCCGTCGGCGAGCAGCATGTGCAGACCGGCGTCGTGCAGCCGGGCGTTCAGCCCGTCGAGCAGTTCCACGAACCAGGGGTTGCGCATGTCGTTGAGGAGCACGCCGACCGTGCGGGTGCGCCGCTCACTGAGGCTGCGCGCCGCGGCGTTGGTCCGGTAGCCGAGCTCCTCGACGGCGGCGAGCACCGCCTGCCGCTTCTCGTCGCGGACCTGGTCCGAGCCGCGCAGGACGAGCGAGACGAGGGACTTCGACACTCCGGCCCGCTCCGCGACGTCGCGAATCGTCGGGGCTCTCATGACCTGGACCGTTCCATCTCTGGACCGTTCCACAGGGTGGGTGAGCCTGTCAAAGGGGTTGACACGTCCTGTTATGAGCTTCAGTGTGAACCGGGAGGCAATTGGACCGGTCCAAAGAAGGGCAGTCATGGTGCGTACGCTCGGCGTTGCCGTCGTGGGGTTCGGCTGGATGGGACGGGTGCACACCCAGGCGTACGCCCGGGTGCCCCACCACTTCCCGCATCTCGCGCTGCGGCCCGAACTGGTCGCCGTCGCCGACGAGGTGCCGGGCCGGGCCGAGGAGGCAGCCGAGCGGTACGGCTTCGCCACCGCCGTGCGCGACTGGCGCGAGATCGCCGCCGACCCGCGCGTCGAGGCCGTGAGCATCGCCGCGCCGAACTTCCTGCACCGTGAGATCGGTGTGGCCATGGCCGAGGCCGGCAAGCACATCTGGATCGAGAAGCCGGTCGGCCTGACCGCCGACGACGCCCGAGCCGTGGCGGACGCGGTGGCCAAGGCCGGTGTCCGGGGCACGGTCGGCTTCAACTACCGGAGCGCCCCCGCCGTCGTGGCCGCCCGCGAGCTGATCGCCTCCGGCGACATCGGTGACGTCACCCACGCGCGCGTCCGCCTCCTCAGCGACTACGCGGCGCATCCGGAGGGCGCGCTGACCTGGCGCTACGAGCGGGAGCGCGGCGGCAGCGGAGTCCTCGGCGACCTGGCCTCGCACGGCGTCGACCTCGCCCGTTTCCTGCTCGGCGAGATCGAGGCACTGACGGCGGACACCGCGGTCTTCCTGCCCTTGCGGGCCCGCCCGGCCGGCGCGACCGCGGGGCACGCGCGCGCGACGGGCGGCGAGCCGGCCCCCGTGGAGAACGAGGACTACGTCAACTGCCTGCTGCGCTTCGCCTCCGGTGCGCGCGGCGTCCTGGAGGCGTGCCGGGTCTCGGTCGGCGAGCAGAACAACTACGGCTTCGAGATCCACGGCACCAGGGGCGCCGTGTTCTGGGACTTCCGGCGCATGGGCGAGCTGGGGGTCAGCCGGGGCACGACGTACCAGGACCAGCCGGTCAGCACCGTGTACGTCGGTCCGGGGGCCGGGGACTACGCCGCCTTCCAGCCGGGCGCGGCGAACAGCATGGGTTACGACGATCTCAAGGTCGTCGAGGCGCACACCTTCCTGCGGTCCGTCGCCGACAACACGCCGTACGGCGCGACGCTGGTCGACGCGGTCCGCAGCGCGACCGCGCTGGACGCGATGGCGCGCTCCGCGGAGTCGGGCGGCTGGGTGACGCTCGGCGTGGAGTGACGGACGGGGTCGCGCTCCGGGAGGCTCCGGCCGGGGGCGCTCCCGGAGGCTCCAACCGGGGGCGCGCTCCGGGAGGTTCCGGCCGGTGTGGCCTGTGAGCCCGGGATCGCGGACTGCCCGGTGAAGTGGGTTCACCGGTCGCCTGGTGAACCCGCTTCACGGACCGTCGGGGTTCATGGGCGGACGAGCAGCTGGAACTCGAAGGCGTAACGCGCCGCGCGGTAGATGTGGGAGCCGTACTCGACAGGGCGGCCGGTGTCGTCGTAGGCCGTGCGCTGCATGGTGAGCAGGGCCGCGCCCACGGGCTCGTCGAGGAGGCCGGCCTCCTGTGCCGTGGCGGAGCGGGCGCCGACGGACTGGCGGGCGCTGTGCAGGGTGATACCGGCGGCGCGCATCATCCGGTAGAGGCCGGTCGACTCCAACCGGACGGTGTCGACGTCGAGTAGCCCCTCCGGGATGAAGTTGCACAGGGCGGCCACGGGCCGGCCGTGGGTGAGCCGCAGCCGCTCCAGGCGGTGCACGCCGCTGCCCTCCGCGATACCGAGAGCGACGGCGGCCTCGGGGGACGCCGGTTCGAGGGCGTTGTGACGTACGCGGGTCGTCGGGCTCTGCCCGGCCTTCTCCAAGTCGTCGTAGAGGCTGCTCAGTTCCAGTGGCCGTTTGAACCGGCTGTGCACGATCTGGGTGCCCACGCCGCGGCGGCGGACCAGGAGCCCCTTGTCGACGAGGGTCTGGATGCCCTGACGGACAGTGGGCCGGGACAGGCCGAGCCGGGCCGCGAGCTTCGCCTCGTTGCCCAGCAGGCTCCCGGAGGCGAGCACGCCCCGCTCGATGGCGGTCTCCAACTGCCGTGCCAGCTGGTAGTAGAGCGGCACGGGACTGCTGCGGTCGAGCACGAGGTCGAGGTCGAGGCCCTCGGGCGGGGCGGCCGGCGCCCCTGCCGATCGGGCACTCCGGCGGTCGGGAACCCTTGCCATCGCATCGTCCTGACGGTCGGCCCCGGAGACGGCCGGCGCGGTGCCGGGGAACCACCGCGCCGACCGCCGCTCGTGGGCGGCGGGAGCGGTCAGAGGTGGCGCCGGCGGTCGGCGGCATGGCCGTCGTACCGTTCACGGGCGTCCGACGCGGCCTCGCGGGAGGCGACTTCGGCGACCGGTACGTCCCACCAGGCCGCGGCGGACGGCGAGGTCGGCGCCGGATCGGTCTCGACATAGACGCAGGTCGGCCGTTCCGAGGCACGCGCCGCGGCGAGCGCGTCGCGCAGTTCCCGTACGGTCTTGGCGCGGATGACGTCCATGCCGAGGCTGGCGGCGTTGGCGGCGAGGTCGACGGGGAGCGGGTCTCCGGTGAAGGTCCCGTCGGCCGCCCGGTAGCGGTAGGCGGTACCGAAGCGCTCGCCGCCGGTCTCCTCGGACAGGCCGCCGATGGAGGCGTATCCGTGGTTCTGGATCAGGACCAGGTTGACGGGCAGTCCCTCCTGGACGGCGGTGACGATCTCGGTCGGCATCATCAGATACGTGCCGTCACCGACGAGCGACCAGACCGGCGTGCCCGGGGCGGCCAGCTGGACGCCGATGCCGGCCGGGATCTCGTAGCCCATGCAGGAGTAGCCGTACTCCAGGTGGTACTGGCGCGGACTGCGCGCCCGCCACAGCTTGTGCAGGTCGCCCGGGAGCGAACCGGCCGCGTTGATGATCACGTCGTCGTCGCCGACGACCGCGTCGAGAGCGCCGAGGACCTGGGTCTGGGTGGGCACCGCGGAGTCGTCCGCCGCGAAGGCGGTCTCCACCACCGCGTCCCAACGCGCCCCGCCCGCACGGTACTCGGCCTCGTAGGCCGGGTCGACGCGATGGCCGGACAGCGCCTCCGTGAGGGCCCTGAGGCCGGTCCGGGCGTCCGCGACCAGGGTGCGGGCGGCCAGTTTGTGAGCGTCGAAGGCGGCGATGTTGAGGTTGACGAACCGTACGCCCGGCTCCTGGAACAGCGTGGCGGAGGCGGTGGTGAAGTCGCTGTACCGGGTGCCGACGCCGATGATCAGGTCGGCGGTGCGGGCGATGTCGTCGCAGACGGCGGTCCCCGTGTGGCCGATGCCGCCGAGGTCCGCGGGGTGGTCGTGGCGCAGCGATCCCTTGCCGGCCTGGGTCGAGGCGACCGGGATGCCGGTGGTGTCCACCAGCGACTTGAGCGCCTCCTCCGCCTCGCTGTGGTGAACTCCCCCTCCCGCGACGATCAGTGGGCGCCGCGCGGCGCGGATCGCCCTGACGGCCGCGGCGAGTTCGACCGGGTCCGGCGCGGGACGGCGTACGGGCCAGACGCGTTCGGCGAAGAACTCATCGGGCCAGTCGTACGCCTCCGCCTGCACGTCCTGCGGCAGGGCGAGGGTGACCGCGCCGGTCTCGGCCGGGTCGGCGAGGACCCGCATCGCGTTCAGGACGGACGGGATCAGCGTCTCCGGGCGCGTGACGCGGTCGAAGTACTTCGACACGGGGCGCAGGGTGTCGTTGACGGAGACGTCGGCCTCGACAGGGTGCTCCAGCTGCTGCAGCAGCGGGTCGGCGGGGCGCCTCGCGAAGTAGTCGCCGGGCAGCAGCAGGACGGGGAGGCGGTTGATCGTCGCGAGGGCCGCGCCGGTGACGAGGTTGGTGGCGCCGGGGCCGATGGACGTGGTGACGGCCTGGGCGGAGAGGCGGTTCAGGTGGCGGGCGTGGGCGACCGCCGCGTGCACCATGGCCTGTTCGTTGCGACCCTGGTGGAACGGCATGGCGTCCTCGCCTGCCTCCAGGAGCGCCTGGCCGATCCCCGCCACATTGCCGTGGCCGAAGATTCCCCAGGTGCCGGTGATGAGCCGGTGGCGTACGCCGTCGCGCTCGCTGTACTGCGCCGACAGGAACCGCACCAGGGCCTGGGCTGTCGTCAGACGGCGGGTGGTCGTGCTCATCATGACCTCTCGGGGGCGGTGTAGAGGGGCAGTCGGGGGTCGACGGGCCGCTCGGGCCATGTGGTGCGGATCCAGGCGTGGTCGGGGTGGTCGCGGATCAGCCAGGCGCGGTCGGGGTCGGGGCCCGCCATGACGTTGAGGTAGTACATGTCGTGGCCCGGCACGGCCATGGAGGGGCCGTGCCAGCCGTCCGGGATGAGGACGACGTCACCGTCGCGCACCTCGGCGAGGACGTCCGTGCCGGTGCCGTTCCCGGAGGGCGAGACGCGCTGGTAGCCGAGGCCGGGGGTGCCCTCGTGGGCGGTGAACTCGAAGTAGTAGATCTCCTCCAGTTCGGACTCCTCGCCGGGGCGGTGCTCGTCGTGCTTGTGGGGCGGGAAGGACGACCAGTTGCCGGCCGGTGTGATCACCTCGACGGCGATGAGGTTCTCGCAGTCGAAGACTCCTGCCGCGCCGAAGTTGTTGACCTGGCGGGAGCAGGTGCCGGTGCCGCGCAGCTCGACCGGTACGGAGGAGGCGGGCGCGTGGCGGGCGGGGAGTCTGCGGGTGCAGTGGGCGCCGGTGAGCGCGAACCTGCCGCCGTCGCGGGAGGTGATCGAGACCTCCGCGTCGCGGGGGACGTACGCGAAGTCGGTGACCCCGGCGAACACGCTCGCCCGGCCGGTCAGTCGGAACGTGTCACCGTCCACGGCGACGGTGCAGCCACCCGCCAGCGGGAGCACGATCCACTCGCTGTCGCCGGTGTCGAGGACGTGCCTCCCGCCGGGCGGCAGCTCCAGCACCCGCAGGCCGGCGTGGCCCCAGCCCGCCGTCGCGGGGGTGACCTCTACGGCGTAGACGTCGGTGCCGGCCTTGCCGGCGGGCAGATGGTGCGTGGTGGTCATCGGCTGACTCCTCTGCGGGGGCGGGGGCCTCGGCGGTTCTCGGGTGGGGGTCCGGTGGGTGGGTCGGGGCCGTGCCGGTACATCCCAGTCCGTCGCCGCTGGATCAGACGTGGGTCCAGGAGGG